>VGVX01000041.1 GCA_016873845.1 Ignavibacteria bacterium | reverse complement strand
AATAATGGTACAAGCTGGAATACTATAGGTTATGCACCAGCTAAAACTGCAAGCAAGGTTAGATTAGATGGATTTAATCCGAAAGATCCTGCAGGATTAATTGAAGGTGAACTCGGAATATATGCTTGGACAATTCCTAATACACCATCCACTCAGTGTAAAGTAAGAGTATCAGACTCAACAAACGCTGCAGTGAATGACGTAAGTGATAACGTATTTACTATTAGTGAAGGTGTTATTGGTGAAAATTGGACGGTGCAAACTTCCAATACCACTGCAACTCTTTATAGTGTAAGTACTGTTGATGCCAACATCGCATGGGCAGGTGGATTGGGAGGAGTTGTAATTCGCACGACTAATGGTGGAACAACCTGGTCTGTTGTTACAAGTCCAAGAGCAACTGATGTTTATAATGTAAAGGCAATTGATGCCAACAAATGTCTTGTAACTACTAGTGGTACTGCCGATACCAAAATTCATTTAACCACTAATGGTGGAACTTCTTGGACAGATGTTTACACACAAGCCGGTGGCTTTATCAATGTTATTGAAATGTTTGATGCTAATAATGGCTATGCACAAGGAGATCCTGTAAGTGCTGCTTGGACACTCCTAAAAACCACAAACGGTGGAGCTTCATGGACTTCTGCAGCAACTTTAGCACAAGCTGGAGCTGAAGCTGGCTGGAATAATTCCTGGCATTGGGTCGGAACAACCGGCTGGTTTGGTACAAATAATTCACGTGTATACAAAACGACTGACGGTGGAGCGACTTGGACAAATTATGCTACGACCGTAGTGAACAGTTATTCTGTTGCTTTCGGTTCAGCATCAAAAGGATTCACAGGTTCAGCAACTGGTACAGCTAATATTTCATCCAATGGCGGTGTGAACTGGGTTGCTAACACTACACCAGCTACTGGAAATATTCTTGGTGCGACTTCAGTCGCTGAAGATCAATATTGGTTTACCTCTGGAAATAATGTCTATTATACTTCCAATCATGGTTCAAGCTGGTCTACTAGCCATGCAGGCGCCGCAGCCCTGAATGATGTAAATATTAAAGGACTTGGCGGAGCTAATGCTGTTGGTTATGCAGTCGGTTCCACCGGACGTGTAGTTAAATACTTTAGAGGTGTAATACCTCCATCTATAGTTGTGACCGCACCTAATGGAGGTGAAAACTGGACGGTTGGTTCAACAAAACAAATTTCATGGACATCACTTGGTGTAACAAGAGTAAAACTCGAGTTTACAACAGATAATGGTGGTTCATGGAATTTGATTGGATATGGCCCTGCACTTTTAGCTAAATCTTCTGATTTAAAAACTGCAGAAGGACTCGACAAATTTACTGAGGAAATAACAGGAGTTTACAATTGGTTAATTCCAAATACTCCATCATCCCAGTGTAAAGTTCGAGTTTCTGATTCGACAAATGCTGCTTTATTTGATGTCAGTGATAATACATTTACAATCAGTCCGGCTGGTGTTGGTCCGGTACTGCAATTCTCTTATGATATTACTGCGTTATCAAGCAGCAATTTAAGAGCAATGTATGGTGCTGAATTTGACGGCTCGAATTTCTGGATTACGAGATGGTCGACTTCTTTTGGTACTTCGATTCTCTTTAAGATAAATAAAGCTGGAACTGCTATTCTCGATTCAGGTGCGGTTACCGGTTTTCCATCTGGAGCAGGTCTAAGAGACTTGGCATGGGATGGTCAATACCTTTATGGAAGTAACTACTCAACAACAATCTATAAAATTGATCCTGCAACTAAGACGGTTGTTGGTACGAGTACTTCTCCGGTCGCGGTAAGAGGGATTTCATACAGTTCTGCTGATGATGGTTTCTTTGTGGCTGATTGGGGTGGAGCAATCTACTTAATCAGGAGAAATGGAACAACAATACGAACGATTCAACAATCTGTTCATGGTTTAACCGGAATGTCTGGTAACGCATATGATACTTTGAGTGCAGGCGGACCATATCTTTGGGTATGGGATGATGGTTCCTCTACAAATACAACCTCGTTCTTGGTTAAATTAAATGCGGCAACTGGTGCAAGAGTCGATAGCTTCGATCTAGCTCCGACAATGCCTGCAACAGTAATCGGTGGCGGATTGTTTGTAACTGATCAATTCCAAGCTGGCACTTATACACTGGGTGGATTAAACCAATCTGAACCGCACACATTATTTGGATACAAGATTGGTACTTCTGGACCAACACCAGGCACAATAACTGTCTTGTCACCAAATGGCGGTGAAAAACTATATGCCGGCAGAATGCATTTCATCAATTGGAGTGTATTTGAATTAACCGGTAATGTAAATATTAGACTCTCCTCGGATGGGGGAACATCGTATCCAACAGTTTTAGCATCTGGCATTCCCGCCAGCAGAGGTTGGTATGCATTCGCTGCACCTACAGCTCTAGGAACGCAATACAAAGTTAAAATTGAAGCTTCAGCTAATAATGCGAACTTCGATGAAAGTGATGCTAACTTCTCAGTAGTTGCAGCACCTGCTCCAATTAGCGTTGATGTCCCGCTTGTAGTTTCGGATACCAAACGTTTCAGACTACTTAGATTTGGTTTGGATCCAGCTGCAACTGATGGAATAAATGCTGGATTGGGTGAGGAAGAATTACCACCACCACCACCAACAGGTGTCTTCGATGCACGCTTTATTGGTGATGATATTGGAATTACGACACTTGGTCAAGGTATTGCGATGGATTATCGCCAAGGTGTAAATCTTGGAATCACTACCAAGATACATGAGCTCAAATTCCAAAGAATGTCTGGTAATAATGTAGTTATCTATTTCCATCTGCCAGCAGATGTAAAAATCAGATTCCAAAACTTTACCGGCACAACCTTTGACACTACAGTTTCTGGAACAGGAATGATAACTGTATTAGATTCTCTATTGAGCAAGCTCAAACTAACAGTAAATTATTTCCCGAATGCGGTTTTAGGTTCATTTAACTTGACTACACCGTCGGATAACGGAGTGGTTACTGTTAAAGAAGGTGATACAACTAGTGTCTCATTCAAATGTGGAAAAGCGTTCAATGCTGTTAAATATGTGTGGAGAATGGGAGTCCCATTCATTTCACCATACTTTATAGAGTATGTCTGTGATAACAGCGGAGCAGATTCTGCATTAACTAAGAAACAAAAAGATCTATACACTATGCTATATAATGTTGGTGCACGAGATTCTATTAGTGGTCAGTGGGCAATCTGGGCTTACAAGACCGGATTAACTGATTCATTGAGGTCTACAAGTGCATTCAATATTAAATTCAAGTTGGTGCCTTTAGTTAATGTTGACCCAAGATTGCTGCCGACTGAATACACTTTATATCAAAATTATCCAAATCCATTTAATCCATCGACAAAAATCAAATTTGGTATTCCTCAAGAATCCAATGTTACTGTCGAGGTATTCAATGTTGTGGGTGAACGAATAGCCGTACTGATGGATGAACATAAAAAAGCCGGTTATTATGAACTTACACTTGATGCCAAAGGTATGGAAAGCGGTGTATACTTCTATAAGATTACTGCTGGTAATTTTGTGAATGTAAAGAAGATGGTATTACTCAAGTAAATAATGGACATTACCTGAGTTAATGTTCTTCAAAGCAGAAGCCCGACCATTCGGGCTTTTGCTGTTTATAAAATGATTTTCTGAGGATAGAGAAAGAAAGCATTCTGCTTCCTTTCATCTTTAACCCAAAAATTTTCAAGTGATTATTAACTTTGTATAACCTATTTTTGTGCACTTTACAGCAGGATAATTGTGATAAAATATTATATGAAATTACTTTTATTAGTTTTATTTACCTCAATCTCGTTAACAGCCGGTCAAAACAAAGCCGGTAAATTTCTTTCGAGACTTCTCGAGAAAGATAGTGTAGATCAAACATATAAGGTTTGGATTTATTTTATTGATAAAGGTCCAATCTCACTAAAGGAAATTATCGATCCAACTTCTGTCATCTCTCAAAGATCATTGGAGCGTCGAAAGAAAATTCAAAACCGAAATGACCTAATCGATTTTTTGGATTTACCTGTTTATGACAGTTATGTTCAGAAATTGATTCCAAGGATTTCTAAATTCAGGCAAAATTCTAAATGGCTCAATGCTGTAAGTGTAGAAGCCAGTCTGGTAGCGATTAAAGATATTATAAAATTCGATTTTGTCCGTCAAGTTGAATTGATTGAGGTCTATCACAAAAGATATGATGTTGAAGATAAAAGTGTCTTTAAAACGATAACTATCCCGAATGCCCCAATGGCTTTGAACTATGGGCAATCGTTAACTCAGAATCAGCAAATAAATGTTCCCGCCGTTCATAATTCAGGTAATTACGGTCAAGGAATTTTAGTTGGTGTATTTGATACGGGTTTTAACCGATTAACGCACGAAAGTTTTTCCCAAATGAATATTCTTACGACTTATGATTTTGTGAACAATCGACCTTACGTCGGTGATGGACAGGGAGGACAAGGAACTGGAACTCACGGCACTCAAACACTTTCAACAATCGGCGGATATAAAGAAGGACAACTGATAGGGCCTGCATTTGGTGCGACTTACATTCTTGCTAAAACTGAAAACACCGCAAGTGAAACGCCCATTGAAATGGACAATTGGCTTCGTGCAGTTGAATGGGCGGACAGTATTGGAGTTGATGTGATCAGTTCTTCATTAGGTTATTTAGATTTTGATCCTCCATACCCGAGTTACACTTGGCAGAATATGGATGGAAACACAACAGTTGTCACAATCGGAGCTGACCTTGCCGTAAAGCGCGGAATTGTTGTGGTAAACTCTGCAGGGAACGAAGGTTTTAACTCAACTCGTAATACATTAATTGGTCCGGCTGATGGAGATAGTGTTATTGCCGTTGGTGCTGTTGGCTCGAGTGGAACAAGAGTTTCATTTAGTTCCGTCGGTAACACAGTGGATGGAAGAATTAAACCGGACATCATGGCGATGGGTTCAGGTGTGCGAGCCGCGAGTACTTCAAGTGATATCGGTTACACTTCTGTCAGTGGGACATCATTTTCATGTCCTCTATCTGCTGGAGTTGCTGCTTTGATACTATCCGAGAATCCAAAACTAACTCCGATGCAGGTGCGAGATGCATTGAGAAACACTGCAAACAATGCATCTACTCCAAATCGTGAATATGGATGGGGAATTATTAATGCACAATTAGCAGTGGATTACTATAATATTAAATTTACCCACACTTTACCAAATGATTCAACAAATCTTACTGGACCATATCGAATCGCTGTAAAGCTAAATTCGAGATTAGTAATTGATGAAAATAATGTAAAGCTTTTTTGGGGAAGGGGTTCGGTCACAGATTCAATTCTGATGAATAAAGTAGCGGTTGATAGTTTTGTCGCATTTATACCCGGAAACGGAAATTCAGCGATTTATAAATATTACATTTCGGCAAGAACTCTTGGGGGTGAAGTTCAGAAGTCTTTACCGAAAAATGCACCAACAGAATTGCTTTCATTTACTGTAGGGAGTACAGCGAATATTACTACTATCACAGGCTGGAATTTGATGAGTATCCCAGTTGAAGCATCTGAAAATTCGAAGGAAGCTCTTTTTCCTAATTCATCATCCTACGCTTATGGATACAATGGAAATTATTTCATTAAGAATAATTTGGAATTAGGGAAGGGTTTTTGGCTTAAGTTTGTAGCACCGCTGACTCATAATTTAGCCGGACAAATTATTAGTTCAGTTTCAATTCCGGTTTCGAATGGTTGGAATTTAATTGGTTCACTTAACTCAACTATACCAGTTTCATCTATAATTACTACTCCACCAAATATTATTATGACTCCTTTCTTCCATTTCAGCAATGGATATTATGCAACTACAAATTTAGAAAAAGGAAAGGGGTATTGGGTTAAAGTTAGTCAAGATGGACTGTTTCAACTGAATACTACCTTTTCTAAATATGATATTCAATACCAATATGATTTCGAAGGTTATGATAAGCTCAAGATCACTGATGTTCGTGGAAAAACTACTTATCTATATTTTGGAGGAAATCTTGATGCCGGTTATGAACTCCCGCCCATCCCTCCAGCTGAAATATTTGATATCCGATTTATAACAAACTTTAACATCAGTAATTCAGTTGATTTAATAAAAATGCAATCTGTAGAGTCTCCATTGGCACTCGAGTTTTTTTCTAATCGCAATTCAAGTTTAAAGATTTCTGATCCGATCAGTGGTGAATTGTTGAGTAACATGTATAACGGAGACAAACTTAAGCTGGATAATAATAATGCTTTTGGTATACAAACTGAGTATTCACTTGGTGATATTAGCTTTCAGCTTTATCAAAATTTTCCTAATCCGTTCAATCCTGCAACAAATATAAAATTCCAAATACCGGAAGCTAGTAAAGTGTCACTGAAAGTTTTTGATATTCTCGGCAGAGAAATTGCGACTTTGGTCAACGCCAAGCATGAACCAGGAGAATATAATTATCAATTTTCAATAAGCAATTTTCAATTAACAAGCGGAGTTTATTTTTACACTTTAACAGCAAACAATCAATCTAAAACAATGAGGATGTTATTCCTGAAGTAATTTACTAATTCAGCAACAATGAAAGAGCGTAATCAGAGATGAAAAAAATAAATGTTTTACTTGCTTTACTTTTTATTTCAACCATTGGATTTGCACAGGCACCGAATCTCATCCAGTTAATTAATGATGTATCACTCGATAGTCTGAAATTATATAATCGCCAATTATCAGGAGATACTTCATGCGTAATCGGCGGTGCTAATTATACAATAGTTTCAAGGCACAAAAATCAACCCGGAAATGATAAAGCTGCACAATTTATTTATGAAAAATTTCTTTCTTATGGACTTACAGCTAAGTATGATAGTTTCAGTACCACTGGAAAGAATGTTATAGGAACTAAACTTGGGACACAATATCCAAACCAGTATTACATTATTTGTGCGCATTTTGACGATATGCCGAGTGGTACTACTGCACCTGGGGCGGATGACAATGCGAGCGGAACAGCTGCAGTAATGGAACTTGCAAGAGTATTTTCAAAGTACAGTTTCAAGTATACTGTAAAATTTATGGCTTGGGATGAAGAAGAGCAAGGTTTAGTCGGCAGCAACTTTTATGCGACTCAGGCGCGAAATAGAAACGACAGCATACTTGCAGTTATTAATCTTGACATGATTGCATACGATAATAACAATGATGGCAAATGTGATGTCCATTCGAAAAGTGTCGCAAACACAGTGCAAATCGCAAATGATTTCATTGCAAATATCACACAATACAGCATTCCTCTCGTTCCAAGAGTGGTTGCTTCTCAGCCATACAGCGATCATGATTCATTCTTAAAGAAAAATTATGGTGCAATTTTGATCATTGAAGATGATAATGAATTTAATCCGAGATATCATACAGTGAATGACAAATATCAATACAATAATATGCCTTACGCACATCGAATTACTCAAGTCACAGGAGTAACTATTGCAGAATATGCTCAAATGAATACCGGAACATATGTAAACATAAACACTTTTGATGGTTGGAATTTACTCTCTGTTCCGCTAGACCCGACAGATAATAAGAAAACATCACTTTTTTCTTCTGCTGTTTCTTATGCCTATACATACAATGGAAATTACAGCATTCAAGATACTATGGTTCTTGGAAGAGGTTATTGGTTAAAGTTTAATGGAGATCAATCGCATGCAATTCAAGGTGAAGTTAAATCAACTGCTGTAGTTGGAATGAATAGTGGATGGAATTTAGTCGGCGGATTAAATTCAGACGTATCAGTGGCAGCAATATCAACAAATCCTCCAGGAATCCTATCGAGCCAGTTTTTTGAATATAATATGGGATACGCTCCAGTGACAGCACTTAAACGCGGAAAAGGTTATTGGATCAATACTAATCAAAGTGGAACGATGACTTTGTCCACGTCGACTTTCAAAAATCATTCCGAGGATATTTTATCAAAATTTGATTTTGATTGTACATTGACAATCGAAGATGCATCTGGGAAAATTAAAAAACTCTTTTTAACATCAAATTATTCCAATCATGAATTCCTTCTACCGCCAATTCCGCCTAATGGAGTATTTGATATTAGATTCTTTGACGATAGGTTTGCAGCGAATTCTTATCAGGAGAATCTCATTAAATTAAATTCAGTAAGTTTCCCGGTTAAGATTGAACTGAATAGTAAGTCTGGAGCAAATTATAAAGTCTACTCGAATATGCTTGATGAAACTTTTTCTCAAAGTTTAGGAAATGGACAAACAGTAATAATTCATCAAACAACAGAATTACTGAAAATTAAACCTGCACTAGCTCCAACTGAATACAGTTTAGGACAAAACTATCCTAATCCATTTAATTCTCAAACGACCATTAATTACACTCTTGCGAAATATGGTAATGTGAAGATAAGTCTGATAAATTCAATCGGACAAGTAGTAAAGGAATTAATTGATGCTAATCAAAATGCTGGTTCGTATAAATTGAACTTGAACGGGGATGACTTAGCAAGCGGAATTTATTTGATCAAGCTTAAGACAAGTGATTTAGTTTTAACTAAAAAATGTATTTTACTTAAATGAGAAAAATATTATTTGCTTTAATTTTAAGTTCTCTGTGCAATGTCTTTGCTCAGAATGAATATCGTGATAAGCTGTTAGAATCGTCAGTTTACGATCAAGCTCCCGCAGAGTTGAAAAACCGAAAAGCATTCATTCGTGAGTGGAAATTCTTTGAAGAGAGAGCTTTTCCGGAAGGAAAAATTCCTAACAAAGCTTATGAAAACTCTATCCAACAAAGAAATCAGATGCGAGTCAATTCAAACGATCTTACTCGTTCTATTACATGGACAAATTTAGGTCCAACACCTGGATATTACTCGAATTATGGAAATATTTCTTCAAGGATAGTAACTGGCGCTTATAATCCAACTAATCCGAACATAATTTACATTGGTCCTGCAAATGGCGGCGTTTGGAAGTCAATTGATAATGGTACGAGTTGGACTCCACTAACCGATGATCAACCATCGCTTTCGATGGGAGCTATTGCAATCGATCCGACAAATCCAGAAAATATTTATGCAGGTACTGGAGAAGCAACATATAGCGGCGCTTCTTATTACGGAAGAGGTTTGTTGAAATCTACGAATGGCGGTGCAACTTGGCAGCACATTACATCCGGATTACCGTCATCTTCTTACTTCTCGCGAATAGTTATACGTCCTGGAAATAGCATACAATTGCTTGCGGCATTGGGCACAAGCGGACTTTACCGAAGCACTAACTCAGGAGTTACTTGGACTCAACTTCTTGCAGGACGGTGCGACGATGTAATCTATACTGCTTCCGGTGATACAGCATTTGCTGTTGGTAATGGGATCGGTATGCAGAGATCGATAAACGGCGGAGCAACGTTTTCAAGTTTTAGTTCGAATCTGCCGGATGGAACGCGAACCCATTTTGATCTGTGCCTTAAAACACCCTCAATAATGTACGCCGCTGTGTATGCGAGCAGCGCTGTTAAAGTTTATAAATCAACTGACAATGGAGTTGTTTGGAATCAGATTGCGACATCGCAGAATTTTGATGGTTCTCAAGCTTGGTATGACCTTTACTGCAAAGTGCACCCAAAGAATCCGAATGTTGTCTTCGTAGGAACCATCGATGTTTATCGATCGACAAACGGGGGAGCGAATTTTTCAAACATTACGAACGGCTACAGTGGAGGTAATGTCCATGTTGACCAGCATAATTTAGTTTTTCATCCCAGTGATGATAATACAATTCTAAGTTTAAATGATGGAGGAATCTATCGTTCTACAAATTTAGGCGCATCCTTTGAAAATTTGAATGAGAAACTTACTCTTACACAATTCTACCGAATTGCTGCAAGTCCCTTTACTCCAGCAAGAATTTTAGGTGGTACACAAGATAATGGAACTCAACAAACGTATGGCACGATGAATTGGGCTGCTGCGTTTGGCGGTGATGGCGGTGAAGTATGTTTTAATCCTTTCAACTCAAATTTCATTATAGGTGAAACTCAAAATGGCGGATTGAGGAGAACCACTAATGGAGGATCTTCGTGGATATCAGCTTCATCCGGAATTTCAACTTCAGAAAGTGTTGCATGGGTAGCACCGATAATTGCACATCCAGTGACATCCGGAACATTTTATGTGGCTCGAACGCGGGTCTATCGCTCCATTGATAATGGAGGATCGTGGACTGCAATTTCTGGAAATGTTAATGGAACCACCGCCGTTAGAGAATTGGCAATAAGTAAATCAAATCCATTAATTATGTATGCCACATCTTCAAGTAAGGTATTTAAGTCAGAAGATGGCGGCGTTAATTGGACGAATGTAACTTTTGGATTACCGAATAAAACTATTACCTCAGTTTATGTTCACCCAACAAATTCGAGTATTTCGTTTTTAACTTTTTCTGGATTTGGTACGGAGAAAGTCTACCGAAGTACAAATGGTGGTACTAGTTGGTCGAGCATCCATGCTAATCTGCCTGATTCCCCCGCAAATGATATGTTCATTTATCCTGATGATCCTGATAAAACTTATTTTATCTCTTCTGATGTTGGAGTATTTATGACAACAGATTCGGGTTTAAGCTGGATTGAAATCTATCAAGGATTGCCGAATACAGTAGCTATACATTTGGATTATTCTCCGACGATCCAAAAACTGAGAGTCGGAACTCATGGAAGAGGAGTATTCGAAGCCTCCCTCAATTTAACCGGAACTTCTGCATCATTTACAACGCAATCGGGTTGGAATCTTCTATCTATTCCGTTAAACTCAATAAATAAATCAAAAGACTATTTTTTCCCAAATTCAAATTCATATGCATACACATATGAGAATGGGTATCAAATTTCGGATTCATTGATGCTCGGTGTTGGATACTGGCTGAAATTTCCGAGCGTGCAATCGCACACTATTTATGGTGAAGTCGTTAATCCGCATACAATTAATTTATCTTCCGGCTGGAATATAATCGGTGCAATGAATTCTCCGATACAGACTAATTCGATTACAACCAATCCGTCAGGAATAATTTCATCTCAGTTTTTTGCATATGATAATGGTTATAATCCTGTTACAGTACTTGAAGTCGGAAAAGGACATTGGTTGAAGACCAATGCATCAGGCTCTCTAACTTTTACTACAACCTCATACAAACCGCCTGAAAAAACTTCTTCATCTCTTGATGAGACGGATAAAATCGTTATAAAAGATGATGATAGTCAAACATATTCGTTTTATTTTACTGATCGAAATTTTGATCTATCTCAGTACGAATTACCCCCTTCACCTCCTTCTGGATCGAAAGATGCGAGGTTTATCAGTAATAGATTTGTCGAATCAGCAGGAACAGCTCAAGTAATATCAATTTCGAATTTACAATATCCAATTAGCTTAAATTATAATTCAAAGAAAAATTCAAGTTTGGAATTATCTTTTATTTCGCAGAATGGACCTGTAAATGTTTTCTTGAAGAGTGGAGAAGAATTTATCATCCATGATTCGAAGATTGATCGGATCAAAGCTAAAGTTTCGAATTCAGAATATGGATTCAGTTTAGCTCAAAATTATCCAAATCCCTTTAACTCAAGTACACTAATTAATTTTGAAATTCCAAAATCAGCTTACACGACTTTAAAACTATTTGATTTACTCGGAAGGGAGTTAAAAATCTTAGTCCAGGAAAAACTCGAAGAGGGTAAACATTTTTACAAGCTCGATGTTTCGGATCTGTCGAGCGGAGTATATTTTTATTCCCTAAATTGGGAAGGAAATTCGTTGTCAAAAAGAATGATTTTAATCAAGTGAGGTTCTTAATGTTATTTCGTAATCTCTTTTTCGCAGTGGTGATGTTTTCTTCAATTAATCTCATCGCACATGAAGGGAATGATTATTCCAAGGTTAAACTTCAAATTAATTCAGCAAGTGATTTTGAAAAGCTGTTTAATTCTGGCATCGATATTCATTGCCAGCTCGATAGAAAAAATATCGCTTCTCCTGAAATTTGGGTTTCTGAAGCAGAGATTGAACAATTAAGACAGCTTGGATTAACTTTTACTGTACTAGTTGAAAGCTGGAAGGACTATTACAAATCTCAACCATTGTATTCGACACATGAGCTGCACCTACTTAAAGAAAAGTATGGAATAATGGGATTTGGTTTCGGATCAATGGGAGGATTTTATACATTTAATGAAGTAGTTGCCCATCTTGATACAATGAGAATGCTGTATCCAAATTTAATTACTGCAAAAACAAGTATCGGTAATTCAATTGAGAGTCGTTCAATATGGATGGTAAAGATTTCGGATAATCCTGATGTGAATGAAAACGAACCACAAGTAATGTATACTGCAATGACCCATGCACGAGAACCTCAAGGCATGATGACACTAATGTATTATATGTATTATCTTCTGGAAAGATATGGAATTGATCCGGAGGTAACCTACTTAGTCAATAACAGAGAGATGTATTTTCTTCCAGTTCTGAATCCTGATGGATATGAATATAATAGATCAACAAATCCGAGCGGCGGGGGAATGTGGAGAAAAAACAGAAGAAATAATGGAGGAAGTTTTGGAGTTGACCTAAATAGGAATTATGGGCCCTATGAATATTGGAATGCACCTAATGGCGGCTCAAGTACATCACCAAGCAGTGACACTTATCGGGGAACTGCGCCTTTCTCTGAACCTGAAGATGCAGGCATGAAAGATTTTCTTCTAACGAAAAAAATTAGAGCTGCGTTAAATTATCATACGTATAGCAATCTTCTCATTTATCCTTATGGGGCGCTAGTTCGCGAAACGGCAGATTCCTTGATCTATCGTGAGTACGCACGAGATATGACAGCTTACAATGGATATGTTTACGGTACAGATCAACAGACTGTAGGTTATGCGACGAGAGGTAATTCGGATGATTATATGTATGACGGCGAACCAATTGCAACACGCGGAAAGATATTTGCAATGACACCTGAGGTCGGTTCATCATCCGATGGTTTTTGGCCAAGTCAAAGCAGAATATTTCCATTGGCAATTGAAAATCTAAAACCTAATCTATATTATTCATGGATTGCCGGAGAATATCCATCGATCGCTCAAAAAACATTTATAAAAAACGGAAATTATATTGTACCAGGTGATAGTGTACAAATGATAATCGAATTGAAAAATAAAGGTTTAAGCAGCGCATACAATGTTGGAGTCACATTTACCTCCCTATCGCCATATGTAAATATTTTAAGTGGTGCTTCAATTTCGATTGATTCTCTACCAGGCCGTGAATCTGTCTCAACAAATATAAGTCCGATGAAATTTTATATTTCACCTATTACACCAAATGGATCAAAGCATAAAGTTGCTGCCGTAATTGCAATTAACGGCACTGCACTCATTTCAGACACAACTTCTATAGTTGTAGGCACTCCATCTGTTCTATTTACTGATAATTTCGAAGGTGGAACTTCAAATTGGACATTAACAAATACTTGGGGTTTGACAACATCGAGTTCAAAGTCTCCAGTTAACTCAATTACGGACAGCCCTGCAGGAAATTATCCAGCAAATGTTAATACCGATTTAGTAAAAACTCAATCGATTGATCTAAGTAACTCTATTCTTGCTAATCTTGAATTCTGGACACGCTGGGACATTGAAGCATCTTGGGATTTTGGTCAAGTTCAGGTTAGCACGAATAATGGAAGTTCTTGGGCTTCATTAGCAGGTTCATATACTCGACCCGGAAGCGGCAAAGGAAAACAACCATCCGGTTCAATTGGTTATGATGGCACACAGATAACTTGGGTGAAAGAATCAATGGATTTATCCAGTTATGTTGGAATGAGCAATGTAAAGCTGAGATTTAATCTCCAGAGTGATGGCTCTGTTCAAAAAGATGGCTGGTACATAGATGATGTGAGTATTATTAGCTACCAAACAACTTCGAGCGGTTCAACTTCAAGTTTCTCGACTGTAGATGGATGGAACATAATTTCAGTTCCTCTGGAAGTCCCAGACTGTAGAAAATCAATTATATTCCCGAGTTCAACTTCAAATGCATATTGGTTTAATGATTTCTATTTAGTAAAAGATTCTTTACAGAACGGCTATGGATATTGGTTGAAATTCAATGGGAATCAGAATCACACTATTAATGGAATTCAACAAAGTGCTGTTAACATGCCATTGAAAACCGGTTGGAACTTAATCGGTGGACTTAATGGGAGCCTGCCAGTAGCGAGTTTAATTACAACTCCACCCGGAATAATTCAAGGGCAGATATTTGGATATAATAATGGATATCATGCTGTTTCATTAATCGAAAAAGGTAATGGATATTGGCTAAAGAGTTCTCAAAATGGTTCACTAACTATGAATTTGAGTTTAGCGAAGAGTCAGATTGATAATCCCAAAATTGAGTTTGATGAATGTTTGCTAATTTCTGACGCCAGCGGTCAAATGGTGAAGGTATATTTAGACGAAAATTATGAGACAGTTCGTACAGAGCTTCCACCGATTCCACCAAGTTCGGTATTGGACTCAAGATTTTTGGGAAATTATAATATTTCTGGTTTAACTCATGAGTCAATTCTACAAATAAATAATGCCGTGTATCCAGTTAAAATATCAATTGAAAAAGGGATAGTAACTCTCAAAGTCAACGATTTAATTACCGGTAAACTGATCAATGAGATACTAACTACTGAAAATAGTTTAACAATAACAAACAGCGGTATAAATAATATAAAATTCTCTAAATCGGAAGGTGTATTGAATTTCTTCTTGTCGCAAAATTATCCGAATCCATTTAATCCTGTAACTACGATTAAATATCAAATCCCCAAAAATAGTCATGTTACGCTTAAAATTTTCGATGTACTTGGCCGTGAAGTGAAAACAATAGTTAGTGAACAAAAATCAATCGGCAGATATGAGGTTGAATTTGATGCAAGTTCAATTTCTAGCGGATTATATTTCTATAGAATTAAAGCCGGAGATTTTTCAGATACCAAGAAAATGATTGTTATAAAATAATATTTGTATTAAATTTTAACCAAAATTAAATATTAATCTAGTTCAAATACTTGTTGGAGGAAATATGCGCAGGTTCACGTGTTGCATTTTCATTGCAATCATGTTTTCCAATTCTTTATTTGCACAGTCTTCCAATTCTAAATTTATAAAGTGGCAGACTCCAAGTTTTTTTCGCGGCTATAACGTCTTAAACGAGTTCCCCAAAACACTGGAAGATATTGCAGATCTGAAGGCATCTGGAGCAAATTATGCAATGCTTGGCTGTTTTGGATTCCAAGACGTTGATTCACCTTACACTGTTAAGCAAAATTATATAGACGAAATCGATTCACTTGTAAAGTACTGCCGTACTGTCGGGATTTATTATGCCATCGCAGTCAGACAAGGACCTGGAAGAAGAGATGTCTATTTAGAATCTACCGGATTAGCGAACAAATCCACGATTTGGAAAAGACCTGATGAACAAAATTTGTACGCATCAATGTTGAAAGATATTACTTCGAGATATCTTCCCGATTCACTTTTTGCAGCAATTATACCAATTGTAGAACCCAATCCGCTTTTTGATGACACTGCATATCCGCCGGAACTATTTAAGAATAAATTAGACGCTGAAGGAATAATTATGAAAGATATTTATTCGCTTTTTATTGACTCGATCCGTACTGTGTCAACCGATATTCCTATTGTTGTACAAAATGTGTCCTATTCAAGCGCAGAATATTTTTCTATCTTAGAAAAACAATCTGATCACTTCACAGTTTATGAATTTCATAGTTATAGACCGCAAGCATATACTAAACAGGAAGCTCCAAACACAAAAACTTATCCAGGGATGTATTTTAGTATTGAGTGGTTTTCGAATATGCTCCATGATAAGAACTTTTTTAAAACAACAATTTACGAATTTGTAATAGCCTTTCAGGATAGTCACCATGTGCCGATTGTAATGGGAGAATTTGGAGTAATGAAACAGCAAAACGGAGGGATTCAATTTCTAACGGATCTTTCAGACATCGCTTTAGAAAGAGGGTGGCATTTTGCCTATTGGGATTGGCGAAGGGGAGATGGAATGTGGAATTACGAATTAATGGGCGCTGATTACTGGAATGCTGTAAAAGCGAGTTTCATAAAACCGACAACGAGTGTATCTTTGGATAATGACATCATTCCGAATGAGTTTAGAATCAGTTCGTATCCAAATCCATTTAACCCTAAAACTAAAATCAAAATATTTTCCCCTGTTAATGATTTTTTAACATTAAAATTAGTTAATATTCTGGGACAAGAAATTACTACGTTATTTAAAGGAGAGATTTTCTCCGGACAGTTTGAGTTCGAGTTAGATTCTGAAAAATTGAACTTAAGCAGTAGTCCTTATTTAGTCAAAGCAGCATTTAGCAATTCAAAATTTCAACCTTTAGTTCACAAAATTATTCTATTAAAATAAACATGATAATGGTACTATGAAAAATCCAATTTTTGCTTTAGTTGTTTTCTTCGTTTTGATTCAATTGGGAAGTGCACAGTATCCAAATATACGAGTCAGCAATCCATCTAGCACCGATCCCAATGAAACGAGCATAGCAATTAATCCAATAGATCCTTCAAATTTAGTTGCTGGGGCTAATATTAGATATTTTTATTACTCAACCAATAGCGGATCGACTTGGACTCAAGGAAATATGTCATCACCACTTGGTGTCTGGGGAGATCCTTGTGTTGTATTTGATCTATTTGGTAATGTCTATTTCGGTCATTTATCAAATCCAAGTTCTCCAGGTTATTGGATTGATAGAATTGTTGTTCAGAAATCCACGAACAAAGGAGTTTCATGGAGTAGCGGAGTCGGTATTGGATTTAATCCTCCGGTTCGTGCTCAAGATAAAGAATGGATAGCCGTTGATTGGACTAATAGCACTTATCGCAATAATCTCTATATGGCTTGGACAGAATTTGATAATTATGGCAGCTCAAACTCTAATGATAGCTCTCGAATATTATTCTCAAGATCAACCGATGGAGGAGAAATTTGGTCTGCTCCCTATCGAATTAGTGAAAAGGGGGGCGACTGTATAGATGAAGATAACACAGTCGAGGGAGCAGTTCCGGCGGTTGGGCCAAATGGTGAGGTCTATCTTTCGTGGACCGGCCCGCTTGGATTAGTCTTTGATAAATCGATAGATGGTGGTGTGACTTGGGGACTGGATAAAGTCATCACTTCTATTCCAGGAGGGTGGGATTTTGCAGTGCCAGGTATTTATAGGTGTAATGGGCTGCCCGTAACTGCTTGTGATATAAGCAATTCACCATATAGAGGTAATATTTATATTAATTGGTCAGACCAGAGAAATGGAACGAATAACACAGATATTTTTATTGTAAAATCTACTAATGGCGGAAATACTTGGACTGCTCCAAAACGTGTGAATTCTGACATTGGAAATAAACACCAATTTTTTACATGGATGACCGTTGATCCAGGAACCGGGAGCATTTATATCGTTTATTATGATAGACGTAATTATAGCGATAACCAAACAGATGTGTATGTAGCACGCTCGACTGATGGCGGCGATACATTTAGCGAATTTAAAGTCTCTCAATCTCCATTCACTCCAACTTCTTCAGTCTTTTTTGGTGATTATACTAATATAGCAGCCCTAAATGGAAAAGTGTATCCTATTTGGACCAGGCTGGAAAGTGGTCAAAGAAGTGCTTGGATGGCAGTAATTCAAGATTCACTGCCAAATCAGGCGACTTCTACATTCTCATCAAAAGCTGGTTGGAATCTTCTATCTTCTCCTCTTACAGTCGGAAATATGACTCCTCTTACAGTTTTTCCAGGCGCTGTTTCATATGCTTACACGTATGAAGGCAATTATGCAATAAAGGATACGCTAAAAGTCGGATTAGGTTATTGGCTGAAATTTGACACTCCGCAAAATCACACTCTTATTGGCACACAATCACAAAACATCGAAGTACCGGTTCGTTCTGGATGGAATATTATCGGCTCACTAAATGGAAATATCCCAGTAAGCAATATTTCCACAAATCCTCCAGGGATTATTTCGTCGTCATTTTTCGAATACGATGGTGGATATCAAATTGCATCTGAGCTAAAGAAGGGAAATGGATATTGGATTAAGTCAAGTTCAGCGGGAACTATTAACTTAGCTATTTTAACATTTAAACCTAATCTTCAGAGCTTGGAATCTGATTTCTCCGGTTTGTCATCATTAATTTTTAGCGATGGAAATAATTCAAGTAGCTTGCATATCGCTCATAGTGTTGTAGATCAATCTAAATTTGAATTGCCTCCCAAACCACCTGCAGGAATTTTTGATATAAGATTTTCTGACAACTCTAAAATTATTTTAACAAATGAAAAAAAACTTGTACAAACTGCAGGGACTGATTTTCCAATTCGAATTAAATTAAAGAATGCTCACTCAGGATTAACAGTTCTATTAAGATTTTTGGATGGGACGAGTATTCTATTAAATGAAGAAGCCGAAACAAGTTTAAATAAAGAACATACTACTTTCGAGATTGAAGTGATTGGAAGAATATCCGAAAAAATGCTTTCACAAAATTATCCGAATCCATTTAACTCGAAAACAAAAATTAATTTCGCTGTCAGTGGCGAGAATCAAGGTCACAAACAAAAAGTTACATTGAAAGTTTATGATATTCTTGGCCGATTAATTGCAGTTCCTTTAGTTGATGAGGACAATGTTGGATTCAGAACTTTTGAATTTGATGCTGATAAATATAATTTGGTGAGTGGAGTTTACTTCTATGAATTAATTGCAATTGATCAAAGCTCAGGAGGTATATTGCGAGAAGTTAAAAAAATGAATTTTCTTAAATGAGAATAGTTTTTTTTGGAACTCCTGAATTCGCATCAATATGCCTCCAGAAAATAATTGAAACCAATCATACCATCTGTGCTGTAGTCACGGTTCCCGACAAAGAAAAAGGGCGTGGTAAGAAAAAATCGTTTTCACCTGTCAAAGGATCAGCCCTATATCACAAATTGCGTGTTCTGCAGCCTGAGAACCTCCGCGTTGAATCTTTTATTAATCAAATAAAAAATATTGAATTCGATGTTGGCGTAGTCGTTGCCTTTAGAATTTTACCGCGAGAAGTTTACAATCTTGCACCGCGAGGGATGTTCAATCTTCATGGTTCACTTCTTCCTAAATACAGGGGTGCCGCTCCGATTCAATGGTCATTGATCAATGGAGATAAAGAAACTGGCTTGACAACTTTTTTCCTTCAAGACAAAGTTGATACTGGAAATATTATCTTACAAGAAAAAGTGAAAATTGAAGAAGAGGATGACTTTGGTACTCTGCATGATAGAATGGCTCAATTTGGATCTGATTTAATTATTAAAACACTTGAAAAAATATCTTCTGGTGAAGTTAAAACAGAAGCTCAAAATAATTCGCTTGCATCGAACGCACCGAAAATTACAAAAGAGATGTGTTTAATAAATTGGAGTAAAGCGTCCACAGACATCCATAATTTAGTTCGCGGATTGTCTCCAATTCCGGCAGCTTACACGATTTTTAATAATAAAATTGTTAAAATATTTAAAACGAAAATTTCTGACATCAATTCCACATTAACGCCAGGTTGTTTTGAAATAGCCGATGACAAATTATTTGTTCATACAGGATATAAAAAAATATTGATTGAAATCCTTCAAATTGAGGGACGAAAAAAAATGACTATATCCGATTTCCTCCGTGGTTATCGTTTCGCTGATTCGAATGTAAAAAAATTTGAATCGTAAAAGATTATTCCAAAAATTCACAATCATTCCAATTTTTTTTTGTAAATTACTTATGATTTTAAATCGAATGAGAACCCTAAGCACCTAATTCTCCATTATCTCGCAAAGAAATTGAAGAGAAGTATTATAAACTATAAATTTCAAATGATTAAATAATTAATCGTTTTATGAACTATTAATTACAAGAGGTGCTTATGAGTAAAAAAGACGAAAAAAAATATACAATGGAAACCCACCTTATTTACGGTCGGGCATTCACCGAAAAATGGGATTACAATCATCATGTAGTTCCTCCTATTTCATCATCTACTACTTTTAGATTAGATTCTGCCGAACGGGGTGCGAAAGGATTTTCTGAATTTGGCAACACTTGTTTTCTGCCCGATGGCGAATCACCAATCTATATTTATGACAGAATGGGAGAGCCGAACAAGGAAATCCTAGAAGAAAATCTTGCTCTGGCAGAAATGGGAGAAACTGCCGTTACTTTTGCAACTGGGATGGGTGCAATCTCAGCAATTTTCGGAGTGTTGGCTCAATCCGGAGATGAAATCATTTGTCATAAAACATTATATGGCTGCACATTTTCCTTGCTCAATAATTGGTATCCGCGGTATAACATCGGTGTAAAAAAAATTGATATGACAAATCTTGAGAATTTGAAAAATGCAACATCTGAAAAAACCAGAGTTGTATACTTTGAATCTCCTTCGAATCCGAATTTAGAGATTATAGACATTTCAGCAGTAACAAAATTAGTCAAAGATGTTAACTCGAAACGAGATGAAAAAACTCAGATTAAAGTTGCTGTTGATAATACTTTTGCTACGCCATATTGTCAGAGGCCAATTACATTAGGAGTTGATTTCGTTGTGCACTCTCTTACAAAAAATATTGGAGGATTTGGGACTGATATGGGTGGTGTTGTTATTTGTCCCAAAAAATACCGAGATGTTATAATGCTTTATAGAAAAGATTTTGGTGCAGTCCTTGGTGCAAAAAGTGCATGGCCAATAGTCGTTTATGGACTAACATCGCTTCCAATAAGATTGCAGAAAGAAATTAAGTCCGCTACAAAGATTGCAGAGTTTCTATCAAATCATCCGGCAATATCATATGTAAATTATCCGGGACTTACTTCATTTAAGTATCATGAAATTGCAAAGAAACAGATGAAGGATTATGAAGGAAATTTTTCCCCTGGAAATATGCTTTACTTTGGTATTAAAGGTAGAAATGCTGAAGAGGGAAAAGCGAACGGGAAGAAAATAATGGACTTCATTGCAGAAAATTCTTATACGATTACACTGGCGGTCAGTCTTGGTCATATTAGAACATTGGTCGAACATCCAGGCTCAATGACACATTCAATGATTCCAGCCGATGAGCAAATTAGAGAAGGAATTGATCCAACTGGCATTCGTATGTCTGTTGGATTAGAAAATCCTGATGATATTATAAAAGATCTATCAGAGGCACTTTCGATTCTTTAATGCAGCCAGTAATTATTAGAAGCACTTTACTTAGTCAATTCGAGAATTTAGTGCATGGTGTTTCTACAGTTTTAGGTGGGGAGGATAATTCCCCATTTAAATTTAATCTCAGTCAAAATGTGGGTGATGAAGTTAAGAATGTTAAATTCAATCGTGAAGCTTTCTTCAGTTGGTTGAAAGTAAATGAGAAAAGTATTGTGTCCCAAAATCAGGTCCATGGCTGTAAAATTTCATACATTAATAAGTCTGCCTTTCTCCAAGAAAACGATGCGTTAATTACTGATAATGAAAATGTTTTCTTAACAGTAAATATTGCAGATTGCATTCCAATTTTGATTTTTGATCCTAAAAAAAAAATAGTCGCAGCAGTTCATTCTGGTTGGCGGGGTACAGAACTAAAAATTCTTCACCATACCCTTGTCAAACTGAAAACTGATCTCATGGTAAATCCGGAAGATTTGTACGTTTATTTTGGTCATTCGATTTGTAAGAATTGTTTTGTAGTGGATTGTGATGTTGCGGTAAAATTTCCAAAGGAAAATGTAAAAATTTTCAAGGAAAAATATTTGATAGATTTACCAGGAATTAATTTCACTTTGCTAAAAAATGAAGGAGTGCGTCAAGAACGGATCCAGATTTCATCTCTCTGCACTTATGAGATGAAAAATTTATTGCATTCTTATCGCCGCGATGGAATAAGATCAGGAAGAATGCTTGCAATTATAGGAATGAGAAGTACAAATTGAATTCTAAAATTTTAATACCTTTTGCCTACATAGCAATCTGCCTTTTTTGGGGTTCAAGCTGGCTGATAATCCAGTTAAGTCTTCCATATTTTCCTCCAATGCTCAACATCGGGATGCGATTCTTCATTGCAGCTGTTGTAATTTACATGATCATGAAATTAAGTGGAATTAAACTTCAACTTGACGCAAAGTCGAACAAAATATATCTTATTCTCGCAATGTTCTCGTACTCAATTCCATTTTGGATGGTATATTGGGCTGAGAGTCATATTCCTTCTTCGCTTGCATCAATTTTATTTGGCGTCTATCCATTTGCAGTTGCAATTCTTTCAAGTATTTTTATTTCTGACGAAAAGTTGACAGCTTATCGTTTCATTGGAATTACAATGGCATTTGTAGGATTAATAATAATTTTTTCTGATAGCTTGAAAATTGACATCGAAAACTATATTACCGGAATGATCTTAGTTGTAACTAGCGCTGTTATGCAAGCGGGAATATCAATCATGATCAAAAAACATGGTAGTTATCTAAATCCATTAAGCATGAATTTTATCCCGTTTCTGTTAGCAGGGATTGGTCTGATACTGTTCAGTTTTCTAGCAGAAGATTTAACCAATGCATCTTTTACAACAATTTCAGTTGGATATGTGCTATACCTTGCATTAATTGTCACGGTTTTTAATTTCACAACTTATTATTGGTTGATGCAAAGAATCTCAGTTGTTATTCTCGCTCTTACTTCTTTTATTACACCAATAGTTGCGGTAATTATCGGTTGGTTATTTCATGATGAACGACTCACTGCAAATGTATTTCTTGGTTCGTTCTTTGTTTTATTCGGAATAATTATTGTAAATTGGCGAGGAATAAAAAAGTTATATCATCAAAGAATTTTCAAGAGCATGTAGTAAATGCAGAGCAGTTTAAAATTAACAAATGCAGTCTTTTATGCTTATCATGGTGTATTCACTGAGGAGCATAATTTGGGAAGAAAATTTGAAGTTGATGCCGAATTATTTTATGATTTTAATGAAGCTTCAAATTCCGATAAACTTGAAGATGCGATTGATTATGTCTCGGTTTATAAATACATACATGATATCCTTACTGCAAATAAATTTTATCTTGTTGAAAAAATTTCATTTTTAATTGCAGAAAAAATTCTTAAAAAATTTCAGATTGTAAGCAGAGTGATCATTAACGTTAGAAAGTGTAATCCACCTGTTGGAGGTTTGATTGATAATGTTGAAGCGCAAATAGATTTACATCGAAATGAAATCTGAAGCATTTTTGTCGATTGGCTCAAACGCCGGGAATAGATTTCTAAACGTTTTAAAATCTATTTTGCAACTCGGTTTATCGACTCAAATTCAAATTGTAAAGACTTCTTCAATTTATAAAACTGAACCATATGGTTACAAAGAACAAAAAGAATTCTTAAATTTAGTAGTGAAAGTAAATACAAATTTAGAACCTATTGTATTTATAGAAGAGTTGAAGAAGATAGAGTCTAATATCGGCAGAATTCAAAGAGAACAGTGGCATGAACGCGAGATAGACATTGATATCTTGTTCTATAATAATTCAATAATTAATAGTGGGAGCTTGAAAATTCCTCATCCTGATCTTCAAAATAGAAGATTTGTACTTGAACCATTTTGTGAAATTGAAGATAAATATTATCATCCAGTTATAGGAAAATCTATTCAAGATTTGCTGTACGAATTGAAAGACAATTTAAAAGTTGAAAGATTGACTTAACGATGTCCGAAGTATTAGAAAAAAAAGAAATACGATATATTGCCATTGAAGGGGTCATTGGTGCAGGTAAAACTACACTCGCAAAACTTTTAACAGAAAAACTTAAGGCTGAGCTAGTACTCGAACAATTTGAAGCTAATCCTTTCCTTGATAAATTTTATTCGGATAAAAAGAGATATGCTTTTCAAACTCAAATATTTTTCTTATTAAATCGTTTCCAGCAGCAGCAAAGTATTGTTCAATCAAATTTGTTCTCCGAATATTTGGTAAGTGATTACATTTTTGAGAAAGACAAAATATTCGCTTATCTGAATCTTGCTGGAGACGAGTTGAAACTTTATGAAACTGTTGCTTCCCAGCTCGAAAAAAGTGTAATTAAGCCCGACATTGTAATCTACTTGCAGGCGAGTGTTGATAAATTGATGGATAACATCCATAAACGAAATCGCGATATGGAAAAAAACATGCAGCGCAGTTATATCGAACAACTTGCCGATGCTTACAATCATTTTTTCTTCATGTACAAATCAACTCCGTTGCTTATTGTTAATGCAACTCAAATGGACTTTCTAAAAAATCAACAAGATCTTGAGGAATTAATTAATTTAATATTTAGAAAAGACAGGGCTTTAGTTGAATACTATTCTCCAGAGCCGAAAGGATTGCTCTAAGTGTTACGAGTAATATTTTATGCTATTGTATTTTATTTAGTATACAGATTTATTAAGCTAATCGCCGAGAAATACTTATCTCCGACAAATCAAAAAAATAGTTTTCAAAAAAAGAACAAGCGAGATATAATCGATATTGATTATGAAGAAGTTGATGAAAATGACAAGGGCAAACAGTAATTATTCAATTTCAATTTAAAACTTATTTCATTGAGAAAAATATTTATAAATTTTC
>VGVX01000040.1 GCA_016873845.1 Ignavibacteria bacterium | reverse complement strand
TTTTACTGTTCAAAACGATATTCTCAAAGAATACATTGCACGAGGCACTTACATATTCCCGCCAAAACCTTCTATGCGATTGATCACAAATGTTTTTGAATTCTGCTCAAAGGAAATTCCGAAATGGAATACGATTTCAATTTCCGGTTATCACATTCGCGAAGCTGGTTCGACTGCGGCTCAAGAGATCGGATTCACACTTGCAAACGGAATCGCTTATGTTGAAGCAGCAATGAAAGCTGGTCTGAACGTTGATGATTTTGCAAAGCGGCTTTCTTTCTTTTTCAATTCGCATAATGATCTATTTGAAGAAGTCGCAAAGTTCCGTGCGGCACGAAGACTCTGGGCAAAAATCATGAGAGACCGATTTAAAGCAAAAGATGAACGCTCAATGATGCTGAGATTTCACACACAGACTGCTGGTTCATCGCTCACAGCACAACAGCCGGATAACAATGTTGTACGAACAACGATTCAAGCACTCGCAGCAGTGCTTGGCGGAACGCAAAGTCTTCACACAAATTCGAGAGATGAAGCGCTTGCACTTCCAACAGAAGCATCTGCACAAATCGCTCTTCGCACTCAGCAGATCATAGCATACGAATCTGGTGCAGTAAATACCGTCGACCCGCTTGCAGGTTCATACTTCATCGAAACTCTTACGAATGAACTTGAAAAGGAAGCAGAAGAGTACATCCAAAAAATTGATTCGTTGGGCGGTGCAGTTCAGGCGATTGAAAGAGGATTTGTTCAAGCTGAAATTCAAAAATCCGCATACATCTATCAGAAAGATATTGAATCGAAGCAGAGAATAATTGTCGGAGTGAATAAGTTCCAAGCTGATGAGAAAGAAACACTCGATACTCTAAAGATTGATAAGCAGGTTGAAATTGATCAAGTTCAATTTCTAAAAAAGATTAAAGCTGAGCGGAGCGCTGAGACAGTGAAAGAAAGACTGAAAAGTTTGAAAGAAGCCGCACAGTCAGATTCCAACTTAATGCCGTTTATTATCGATGCCGTAAAAAATTACTGCTCTATCGGTGAGGTTTGCAATTCACTCCGAGAAGTATTCGGAGAGTATAAAGAGAATTTAAAAATGTAACTAACTTCGGCAAGTGGTAAAAGTTGAATAAAGGTTTCTTACAGCAGGCAATATTTCAATTTGGGTTTATTGACTATGAATTTTCGTGATAACTTTTTTATCTTAAAATAAAACAAAGGACTTTTATGCAGATTAAATTCGGTACAGACGGCTGGCGCGGAGTAATTTCAGACGATTTCACATTTGAAAATCTAATACTCGTATCTCAAGCTGCAGCAAAATATTTTCTGAATCATAAAAACCTTTCTAATGGAGTTGCTGTCGGCTACGATGCACGATTCATGTCTGATGAATATGGAAAATTAGTTGCTCGAGTTTTAGGATCGATGGGAATTAATGTTTTATTAGCGGATGGGATGGTCTCATCACCAATGGTTTCGTTAGCGGCAAATAAAATGAATCTTGCCGGTGGGATTATGATCACAGCATCACACAATCCTCCGAAGTACAACGGATTTAAAATAAAAGGAGATTTCGGCGGCTCAGCTCACCCGGAAATGGTTGCTGGAGTCGAGAATCTTCTGCCGAATGTTGATAAAAGTTTTGAGCCAAAATCGTACGATGAATTGCTATCTGCTGGCATCATACAAAAACATGATTTGAGAAAATTTTACGCTGAGTATATCTCAGAGAAATTTGATCTCGACAGAATTAAAAGTTCTGGATTAAAAATCGCGTACGATCCAATGTATGGTTCAGGGCAAAACTTTTTGAACGAGTTCGCTGGAATTACTGAAATTCACAATCAATATAATCCATCATTCGGTGCAGTAAATCCTGAACCTCTTGAAGATAACTTAAAAGAGTTTTCGAATTTTATCGTTAATGGGAAATACGATCTAGGAATTGCAGTCGATGGCGATGCAGATAGGATCGGGGCAATAGATGAAAATGGAAAGTTTGTCGATTCGCATAAAATCTTTTCACTTTTACTGAAATATTTATACGAAAAGAAAAATCTCCGTGGAGTGGTTGTGAAAACTTTCTCCACAACTGAGATGCTGAATAAAATGTGCGACAAGTATGGATTGGAAATTCAAGTTACTCCAATTGGTTTCAAGCACGTCTGCAAGCTTATGCTTGAAAAAGATGTTTTGATCGGCGGAGAGGAAAGCGGAGGTATCGGTGTGAAAGGTCACATTCCCGAGCGCGATGGAATTTATCTTGGACTTTTACTGACTGAAATGCTGATCGATTACAAAAAATCATTAAGTAAATTAGTCGTCGAACTCGAAAAAGATTTTGGCGTACACAGCTATAAAAGAATCGACGTTCACACCACCGAAGAAAAAAAGCAAAACATTTTAAAGAAATGCAAAGCAGGCGAAGTGAGATCTTTGAATGGTTTAACAGTAAATGAGATGTCCGACTTAGATGGCTATAAGTTCTTTGTCGATGGCGGTTGGCTTTTAATCCGCGCTTCTGGAACCGAACCAATATTGCGATACTACTCCGAAGCAAAAAGCTTTGAACTAGTCGATAAGCTTCTAGATGCAGGAATAAATATTTAAGACAAAACTTTACCGGCAGTATATATTTTGAACAGAGTTAATTCTATTTCATTCTTTCTATTCTTTCTTTTGATTTGCGTTTTGAGCCAAACAATGTTTGCTCAAAATGTTAATGATTCGACTTTTCGATACAATTCCGAAAATGAACAACTTGAAAATCCAAAAATCAAATGGGAGATTCTCGCTCCGGTCGGAATTGGAATTGGTGCAATTAACTATTCTATGTACAAGTATTATCAAAGAGCTTGGTGGGGAGAAGAGAGAACAAAATTCCACACGTTTAACGATTGGAACAATGCGGATATGAACATCGATAAAATTGGTCATTTGTATGGCGGAATGGTTTTAACAAAACTTTCATACAAACTCTACAGGCTCTCGAATGTATCAGAGGGCTGGTCGATGTTTTTGTCGAGCTTCACGAGTCTATCCTTCCAAATGCAAATTGAATTTCACGATGCGTATTTTAAAAAGTGGGGATGGAGCTGGTGGGATGTAGGTGCAAATGTTGCAGGTGCCGTTTATCCAAATCTTCAAAAAATGTGGACGCCTTTGCAAGCGGTAAACTTAAAATATAGTTATCATCCCTCGCAGGCATACAAGGATGGCTGGTTTGATTATTGGATTAAGGATTATCACGGATTTACTTACTGGCTTACGTTAGATGTGAATTCAATTCTTCCAAACGCTGCGGATAAGTTTTGGCCTGATTGGTTAAATATTGCATTCGGCTACGGCGTCGAAAAAGTTAAGCTTGGAAAAAATATTTATAATAGTGCCGGAAATCCGCTCGGCGAAAGAGAATGGTATATCGCATTTGATTACGATTTAGTGAAACTATTCAATCCAAAATCAGAATGGCTGAGAGAGCTGCTTGAAACTTTAAATATAATTCATTTTCCGGCACCAGCGATTCGCTTCAGTCCGTCAGCAATTTATTATGGATTGTATTTCTAAATAGTGAAATTCTTAATAATCCGCATCATCTGCACTCTATTACGGAGCTAAATCGAATTTTTTATCACTTCGATCAATTTATCAAATTCAGAAAAGTCATTATAAAAGTGAGGAGCGATTCTGAGATACCCCTCTCGGACGGCACATTGAATGTCATTTTCTAAGAGCTTCTCATTTATTTTATCCACATTGTCAATTTTAAATGAAACTATTCCGGAAAGTTCTTCGCTTGATCTAGATTTATACGATGGGTCAATTCCTATCTTGCCGAACTTGTTAATCAGGTATTCCGAGTTGAGAATGATCTTATTATGAATCTCATTTAATCCAAATAGGTTAAACATTTTAAGTGCCGAGTTAAGAGATGCAATTCCAGGAAAGTTCATTGCGCCGGTTTCAAATCGGCGTGCTGTGTCTTCGAGAATAAGTTCATAATTCAAAATATCCCATGCGTTTTTTACACTCGTCCAGCCAACATATTTTTGATTAATCTGTTCTTGAATTTCTTCGGTTAAAAAAATAAAAGCAGTTCCCTCAACGGACATAAGCCATTTGAAGACACCACACGACATAAAATCTATTTTCATTTCTTTAACATCAACTGGAACTGCACCAACTGCTTGGATTCCATCTACACAAAAAATAATTCCTTTGGATCGGCAAAACTCGCCGATTGATTTCAAATCCGCACGGAATCCACTCAAAAACTGCACATGACTTATTGTCAGCAACTTTGTTTCTGGACGAATATTTTCTTCAATTTGACTTAATTCTATTCGACCATTAACAGGAGAAATAAAATCTAATTCCACTCGATATTTTTTCAAATTCATAAAAGGATAAACGTTGGAAGGGAATTCAACATCATAAAGTAAAATTCTATCGCCAGGATTCCAATTTAATCCCTGAGCGAGTATATTCAATCCATTAGAAGTATTGTCAATAAATGCAATTCGATATTTATCTGCATTTATCATTTTACCAATCAGCTCTTTTGTTTCTAGTATTGTTTTTTGAAAAGAAAAATAATTCTCAATTTCGCCTTCACTTCTTACTTTGAAATATTCTTTAAGAATATCAACTGAGCACTTCGGAATGGGGCTCACTGCGGCATGATTGAAATAAATTTTTCCAGTCTTTAGATATGGGAATTGAGAACGAGCTTGATTTATTTCCATAAACAGATCCGATTTATTTATTAATTCATTTTTTTAAGAACTCTCCTCTGAATAGCTTTATTTTTATCTACTATAATTTGCAGTTCTTTGATTAAATTATAATAAAACTGAACGATATATGAAAATAGCATACTTCGACACATTTTCGGGAATTAGCGGGGATAT
Organism: Ignavibacteria bacterium; assembly: GCA_016873845.1. Taxonomy (NCBI): domain Bacteria; kingdom Pseudomonadati; phylum Ignavibacteriota; class Ignavibacteria; species Ignavibacteria bacterium. Next base: position 21,493 of record VGVX01000040.1, on the reverse strand, counting down.
GGTAATCGGTGCATTTCTCAACGCTGGATTATCTCTTTCTGAGTTGGAATCCGAAATTCAAAAACTAAAGCTCAAAGACCTCAAACTTTCACAAAGGATAGTTCAAAAAAGCGCAATATCTGCCAGTCTATTTGAAGTGCAGTGTGAAGAACATCATCATTCAAGAAGATTAAAAGATATTGTCAGTTTGATATCCGAAAGTGAATTAAGTGAAAAGGTTAAAGAAGTATCTCTGAAAATTTTTAACACACTTGGATATGCTGAGGCAAAAATTCACAACGTTTCTTTAGATGAAGTTCACTTTCATGAAATTGGAGCGATTGACTCTATAGTTGATATTGTCGGTGCGGCGATTTGTTTGGAGAGGTTTGGAATTGAAAAAGTGTTTTCAAGCGTAATTCCATTGGGAAGTGGTTTTGTTGAGACGCAGCATGGTAAAATGCCGGTACCGGCTCCAGCAACTTTAGAAATTTTGAAAAATTATCCTGTGAAGATTACTGAAATCCCGTTTGAACTTACAACTCCAACAGGTGCGGCTATAATCTCTTCAGAATCAAGTGGATTGCTTTTCGAAAAAAATATTAATGTTGAACGGATTGGCTTTGGGGCCGGGACGAAAGACATACCTAAAATTCCTAATTTACTGCGTTTGGTAATTGCTGATTTATCCGAAATGTTTTCATCAGATGAAACATACTTAATTGAAACTAATATAGACGATATGAATCCAGAGTTTTATCCTTATGTTATCGAAAAACTTTTTGAGGAAGGAGTTCATGATGCTTATCTAATTCCTATTATCATGAAAAAAGGAAGACCTGGAATTATTCTATCCACTTTATGCGAATCGAGCAAGATAGACAGCGCACTTAAAATTATATATTCAGAAACTACAACCCTTGGTGTACGAATTATTAGAACAGACCGCCGAAAGATAAACCGCAGCTTTGATGAAATTGAAACTAAATTTGGAAAAGTAAAAGTAAAAATATCCGAATCGCAAGAGGGAAAAAAAATTATTCCTGAATTTGAAGAGTGTAAAAAATTAGCAAAGGAAAAAAATATTCCTATTTCAAAGATCTACGATGAAATCTTGAAGAAGAATAAATAAACATTCCGGATAAAATTTATTATTTGAAATAAATCTCTCTCTTGGAGTATAATTTTTGCTAATCAAATTCATCATTTTGTTTGTTTTATCTCGATAAGTTTTGAACTTTTAGTTCAGATATTTAACTTTGTACAAACAATACTTCCCTGTGAAAAAATGAAACTAACTACAGAAAGAAATTAAAATGGAATTATATTTACTTATAGTTATTGTTTTATTCGTACTAGCAATTTCGGATTTGATTGTTGGCGTGAGCAATGATGCCGTAAATTTTTTGAATTCAGCTGTAGGATCGAAAGCAGCTTCATTTAAAGTAATTATGACTGTTGCCAGCTTAGGAATAATCGCCGGAGTTGTCTTTTCAAGCGGTATGATGGAAGTTGCGAGAAAAGGCATATTTAATCCGCAGATGTTTTTATTCCAGGAGGTAATGATAATCTTTCTCGCTGTAATGCTCGCCGACGTATTGCTTTTAGATCTTTTCAATACTTTCGGATTGCCAACATCAACAACCGTCTCGCTTGTTTTTGAATTGATCGGCGCAGCGGTCGCTGTTTCATTAATCAAAATAATCCAACTTGAAGCTCCATTATCTGAAATGTTGGTTTACATAAATACAGGAAAAGCGATTGCAATAATTTCTGGTATTTTAATTTCTGTGATTGTCGCATTTACCGCTGGCGCTATCATCCAATTTTTCACTCGAATGATCTTTACATTTGATTTCCAAAAACGAATCAGACGTTATGGAGGAATTTGGGGCGGAGTTGCTATTGCGTTCATTACATATTTTATTTTAGTTAAAGGTGCTAAAGGAGCAATTTTCTTTTCAGAGGATCAAGTAAAATGGATCCAAACTAACACTGCTTTGATACTGCTTACAAGTTTTATTTTCTGGGGAATTGTGATTCAACTTTTAGTTCTTTTTACAAAGGTAAACGTTTTAAAACCAATCGTTCTATTTGGAACATTTGCACTTGCACTCGCTTTCGCGGCAAATGACTTAGTGAATTTTATTGGAGTGCCGCTTGCAGGATTTAGTTCTTACTTAATAGCGATCGCGAATGATGACCCGCTGAATTTGCTAATGACTGCCCTACTTGAACCTGTTCATACACCGACTTTGTTCCTGCTTGCTGCTGGAGTAGTAATGACCATTACTCTTTGGATCTCAAAGAAAGCACGCACGGTTACAAAGACCGAAGTAAATCTCGGAAGACAAACAGATGGGTTTGAAAGATTTGAATCATCGGCACTTTCACGCAGCATTGTTCGAATGGCGATTTCAATTTCTGATTTTATTAGAAAATTGCTTCCTGAAACATTACTCAATTTCATGAAGCGAAGATTTGATTTGGAAGCCTTTAAAGGAGAGAAAAAGAAAAGCAAAGAAACACAAGCATTTGATCTGTTGAGAGCTTCTGTAAATCTTCTTGTTGCAAGCATGTTAATTTCATTTGCAACGTCGTTGAAACTTCCTCTTTCAACTACTTATGTAACATTCATGGTCGCGATGGGAACTTCCCTCTCCGATAAATCTTGGGGCAGAGAAAGTGCTGTTTATCGAATTAATGGAGTTATGACAGTTGTTGGCGGTTGGTTCTTTACTGCATTCATGGCTTTTACTTTAGCGGGAATTTTTGCAACAGTAATTTTCTTTGGCGGAGTTTATGCAATCCTCGGACTTGTTGCATTGGCTGTTATTGTAATATTTCACACTCATGGTTTGCACAAGAGAAAAGAAAAAGAATCTGAAAAACTTGAAATGGAATTCATCGAAGATTTTTCAAGCAGCAAAGATTTGGTTAGACGGAATGTTAAAGAAATTGAGACTTTATTGACTTCAGTTGAAGAGAATTTTGGAAACTGTTTTCAAGCATTTTACGATGAAAACAGAAATAAGCTGAAGGCGAGTTTGAAAGATTCTAAGAAGCTTAATAAACAATCGAACGTAATTATTTCAAATATTTTCAAAGAAGTTAGAAACCTTCGTGATGATGAATTTAAATTAGAACGGAGATACGGCAAAGAAGTCGCTTCATTAAGAGAGATTACCGGTTCGCTGAGAAATTTAAATCAGATAGTATTTGACCATGTCGACAATAACCACAGCGGACCATCAAAAGAGCAAATCGAAGAATTGAAAAAAATCAATAAGCTCTTTAATTCACTGATTAAAAACACAATTGACTTTTTCTACTCAGTGAAGGAAAAAAAAGCAGACGAAATAGATTCTAATAGAAATGAATTTGCCGAACTGCTCCAGAAATATGATAAAAACCAAGTTCAAAGAATTAAAAAGAATAACGACTCGACACGTAATTCGCTTCTTTATCTCGATATTTTATCAAGAACGGAAGCGATTTCAACTTCTATATATAACTTGTATTCAACGATTAGAAAAAATTTAGAAGAGTAATAGTTAATTCAAATCTAGCATCTTAATGAAAAGAGGCAGATTGAAAAAGTGCTGCATGTGATCCGGACCGGTATCGCCGTAAAAACCAAAAGTTCGGAATCTGTTCCTAAACGCATAAGATTTTTGAATTAACCTTTCTGCATAATACATCTCAGCAAAAATCCTTTCGGTTGAACTATTTTCAAGAAGATAATTAGCGCATTCAGTTGTACTTGAGTAACTTCCAGGATAAATTTCAGAATGAGTTACTATTAATTCTTTCTTTCCTTTAACAGCATCCTTCGCAAACCTTAAAAAGTTTTGAAGAAGAATTGGATTCGGAAGTTTGCAGTCATTAGTTGAGTCTAAATCACTTACGTAATCTGTATGCAGTCCATCAGCTAAAATAATGGTATTAATTTTTTTATAATACTTTTCATTCTTTAATATTTCTCTTACTCCACCATATCCCGCAGAAAATGAAGTAATGTAAATCTTCTCTGCATCATGCCAGCTAAAATTATCTATTGAATCTCGAAGTATTCGCAATGCAGTATCAATTGTGGCTTGAAAATACGTTTGATCGCTGAATGCAAGTCGGTAGGGCGAAGAAAGTGAACCAAGATGAAGAGAAATTAGAATTCCATTTACACTTAGCTTAGCAAAATTTTCTATTACGACTTTTGGACTTCCATGCAGGTGGACAAAAATCCGATGCGGTTTTAAAGATGGATTAAAATTTCGTGGAGCATAAACTATGCCTTTTTCAAGTTTAAATTCCTTCTCGACAAAAAATTGCGCTAAAGCAAAATCAATGAATAATTGAAAAAATAAAAGTAAGTAAAGTATTTTTTTCATTTCTCACCTATTGAAAAAACCAGAGTTATTTCCTTCAATTAATGCATTCACAAATTCAGCGCAGCACCATGAAAGTGGCGAAGCTGGTGAACAATCATCTCCTGGCAGATAAATTCGTTCAGGCATTAAGCGGTATGAATTTGAGTTTTCCATCATCCAGTGAGTCAAGTTAAAATATTTTTCTTTCTCTTTTATACGGCAATAGTATTGCGCCGCCGCAGCCGTAGTAAAGAAAAATAAATCGTGACCGTATGCAGCTAAGCCCTCATTCGCTGCATCGAAATATTGAATTCCGTTCCCAAGCTTTCGGCAGTTGTTCCAAATGAATTCATTCGTTTGCATTAAATGATCTCTTATGTCATAACCCCAAACTACTCCGAAGTTAACAGAAGTATCCCACAAAAATCTTGAATTCAATTCTTCCTTTGGACGAAGATCGATGTAAGACTTAATACCGTTATCAAACATTTTAAATAGATTCGCTTCGATAAATCTTGCAGTGATTTCGTATTTATTCGCCCGTTCAAAATCTTTCAAACGACGGCAAATCTCAGCTCCTTTCCTCAAGCCGGAAATGGAGATCATATTAGTTGCCGGCAAATAACCCGGCCATTCGATAATTCCCCCTTCGTGCAAAAGTCCTGTTGCATCTACTTTGCTGACAACAAAATCTAAAAAAGTCTTTATTGATTCATAATGTTCCTTTTTGATTTGCCTGATCTTTTTTGAGATTTCATAAACTAAAATTGTGAAGTACGAATTACTGTCCCACTCTGGAACATCAAACCTAGCACCACTGCCAGCATCAACGGCTTCCCCATTTGCATCGTACCTCGCAAAAAGCTCTCCATGATTTTTGTGCGAGATGTTTGCACCAGCCCAAAAATCTAAAACTTGTAATGCAGATGTTATATGACCGGCGTTCACAAATGCGCGCGCAGTCATTAATGCATCGCGTGGATAAAGTTGAGGCATTCCATTTGTTACAAATTGTCCGGTTATATCCGCAGGAATCATTCCATTCAAATTCGCAGCAAATGCTGCATAGAGATTTCGTTTATAAAAATCCAAGGTGCTTTCATCATAAAATTTTGGAACTAAACCTTTGTTAAGCCAGGCGTTCCAAAAATTCGATGCAACATTTAAGGGATTTTTTGATTTTCGAACGAGCTTGAGTTTTCGAATTAGTTCATTTCTATCCTCGCCGATAATAATGAAGAAATCACAAGTCTTGTTTTGATCTGTACGAGCTTGAATGACAAATTCGTCTTTAAAATTAAGTTGATTTTCAGATTTCTCTTTAGCAGCAAATAATAACTTTCGCCCATCAGTCCACTCAAATGAAAATGCATTTATCGATTGATCGTATTTTGGTTTAGATTTTAAGGAGATGAATTTATCTGTTTGGATTGTATCATTCACTAGGATGCTGAATGATATCTCTCTTTCCTTTGAACTGGAATTAATTCGTGTTACGATAATTCCATCACCTGTGATATAAGTTTTTTGAAGAAAGTTTTCACTCTCCCCTTCCAAGCTTGTCAATGCCGAAAAGAATTCCCCGAATTTAATTTTACTATTTAATTCTGGTATTTTTAAATATGTAGACCGTAAATAGCTTGCCGTGTAATTTTCGTAATACAATCTTTGAATTCCTTTTCCAAGTGTTCGCGAATCATCGGAAAATACTGCGCACACTTCTCCATTCCCTAAAATCATGTATCCTTTGTAACTTTTGTAATTTAGTTCGCTTCTCTCGGCATTGACTGAGTTGTGTTCACTCATTATTGAAAATATTATAGCAACTGCGAAAATCATTTGTCCAAAATTTTTCATGTCTCTTCTCTATTAAAATTTATTATTTCGGAGAGATGCTTGCGGGAAATATTCGGGACCGTTGCATTTTCAGCTGGCAATCCGATCGGGATCAGCAAGAAAGGAGTTTCATTTTTTGGACGGTTCAAAATAGTACGCAAAAAACTCATTGGACTTGGCGTGTGAGTTAGGGCGCAAAGTCCTGCATTATGAATTGCGGCTAACAAAAATCCTACGGCAATCCCAACTGATTCATTCACGTAATAGTTTTTTTTGATCTTACCTGCAATCAGTTCATAATCAATTTTGAATACTACTATTATATAAGGGGCAATCTCAATAAAATTTTTGTGCCAGTCAGTTCCAAAAGGTTCTAGATCTTCTTTCCATTCTGCCGGAAAGCGTGATTCGTAATTTCTTTTTTCCTCTTCTTCTGCAGCTGTTCGTATTTCATATTTGATTTTTGGATCGTCAATGACAACAAATCTCCACGGCTGTTTATTCGCTCCCGAAGGAGCCGTTCCAGCGGCCGCGATTATATTCTCGATTATTTTTCTCTCAAAATGTTTATCAGAAAACTCACGAATACTCCGGCGCTTACTGTAAAAATCATAAAACTCAGCCGATTTAATTAATTGTTCCTCCGACGAGATCACTTTGGTAGAATATTTTATGAATTTTTCTCTTTTCATATTCTGTGCTCAAGTTTTGACTAAAAATAAGGAGAATTTTAGTCTTTATCTCCACTCAAAAAAAAGTTGATTTAATTCGATAATACAAATGGAGGTTTATCTCAAAACCGAGATAACAACTTCAAGAAAAAAAGATATAGGATTAGACTATAAAAACTTTATTAGATACATTAAATCACGTGTTGCTCGGCAGTCCAACCGAGCTGGAAAAAAATTATCTGTTCGAAATGCTTATTGAAGCTGCACGGATCCGGATTCGATTTGTCTCTAAAACAAAATATTTTTCACTCGAGAGAAATGAAATTTCGATGGATGATATTGCACTTGAAGCAGTTTCTAATTTGCTTTCAAACAATGAGGCTGATTATCTTGAATCGCTTCGAAAAACTTTTAGTTCATGGGATCCAAAAATTACGACTGAGGAAGAAGCGAATTTTTTTATTAATAAGATTATAGACCGCTCGATTTATCAGAGCATTGTAAAAAAATATACAGAGATAGATCCTCTTTTTTCAAAAATCTTGAAAGAGATTAAACGCATTCATCAGGTGAATCATCAATTTAAACTCATTCAAAAAACCGGGGTTGATTATTTGTCAATGGTTTCTGAATTAGAGTTTGACGAGCTTAATATAATACCTCAGGACGAACTAATTGTACTGAGCATTAACAAGTATCCAGACAATAATTACATCCGCGGCTGGATAGAGGAAGTTTTTAATTCAATTTTAGAGTTTACTGAATACAGCCCGATTTTACCGATTAATAGTCTTGCACTGAAAATTAAAATCGAAATGGGAGCTGTTCATAAAATAGATCTGAATGTTTTACCTGATCCTGAAATGATAGTTCTTTATAAAGAAGGAATTGTTTCTTCCCTAAAAAAAGTTCATATAAGAATACAAAGCTTAACAAAGAAAAAAGAATCTTATGATGAAAAAACATCAGCAATCTTCAGCGATGCCATCACAGACATTGCAAACGATTTGATGCAAGGAGAAACAGTAAAAAATTATTATGACTATTTAAGATTCTACGACTCTGATATAACAATAGATATTTATCGTGACAGCTACCGCTCTCAATTCGAATATTTGATCAAGCTCCTCAAAAATGAGATAGCTAACTATTACCTAGAATTTTAATCCTTCCAATAAATTAATCGACAATTTTAAACTTATTATAGGAACTTGTTCCTCTCACCTCCGGATAGTACATAAGCATTCCAATTGAAGGCATAACGTTAAACTCTCCTGGAATTTGCGCCCGAAGGATATAAGAGTATTCATGCTCTCCTTTTCCAAACCAAGTTGAAAAGAATGTGACTTTTTCATCGCGAATTTCTCTATCCGCGTAATTTCTTCTTATAAAAGGAGGTTCCATTATTCTTCCCGAATAATAAGTGTCGTAAGTGGTTTCATCTTTAACGACTTCACATCCAGGTGGAATTGGATCTTCAAGCATAAAAAATTCTTGCGATGTTTTATTCTGAACTTTAATGCGAACTAATATTTCATCTCCCGAGTTTGCAAGTCCGCTGAATTTAGTTAGCTTGTTAATGAATGTCTCGCCTTCTTTCACTCGGCTGATGAGAAAAAATTCACGTTGAATATCAAAATTTTCTTTAATTGGGTATTCAAGTCTCTCGGCTGAATAATATTTCATTAACGATGAGTAATACAATTTACCCTTACCATGTTTTGCGATCGAAATTTTATTTCTTCCCGATTTTAATAAAGCAGGTTCGACTGAGATTTTCAATTCTTTATCAAATAAATTTTCTATAGAGAAAGATTTTGTTTTGACTACTTTATCGTTCACAGAAAGAGTGAATGAAAATTCAGGTTCCAGTTCTTTGCTTTTTTTCAAGTAATCGGTAAGAGCAAAAATTGCCATGGCAGTTTGTTTTGTCGAGTTCCAGGATGAACCACGTCGTTGAAGCAGCAGCCATCTTACAGCTTTCTCGACAATTTCGGAATTTTTATCTTCATTGAGAAGAGCACGAACAGCGAATGCGGTAGTTTGAACTTTATCTTCCTGCCAACGGTATTTGAAATCTTCCCCGGTCCAATAAACGCTCTGTCCTTCAAAGATTGCATTTTGTAAAAGAGAGGTTGTCATTTTATTCACAACCCGATCACGATTATATTTTCTTGCAGATAGTGAAATCAATGCATCAATATACGGATTCGTTTTTCCGTGAGACATACCGGAAAATATTTTATCGAATAATTCATAGTCTAATTTGTGAATTGAATATTCTGCAAATGCGAGTGAATAAAGCATATATGCTTTTGTTTCGTCTTCAAATTCTTTGCTGTTCAATAATTGATCTTTCAAACTCTGCAATCCATTTACCAAAACATTTTCGTCAATTGTGAAATCAGCTTGTTTCGTAAGAGCCAGCCCATAAACCACATATGCAGTCATAAATGGATGAGTTTTATCATTTGTCCACCAGCCCCAACCTCCATCTGAGTGCTGAAGATCGTACAATCTTTTTAACCCGGTAGAGACCATTTTTGGAAGTTCTGTAATAGTTCCTTCCTTCAAAGGCGCATTCAAATCTCTGAAAACATTTGCAACAACTATTGTTGGGAGAAATCTGCTCATAGTTTGCTCAACGCATCCGTATGGATAACCGACGAGATCATCGAGCGCACCAAGAATTGTCGCAGCCAAAGAAGGTGAAGCGGATAAAAAGAGTTTAACATTTCGAATGTCTGCGTTCGATGGAATTATGATTTCTTTAACCAGAGTCGATGAAAAGTCAGATATACTCGCAATGTCGGATTCGACCATTTCAACACCGAACGGTTCAACTGGAATTTTCATTTCAACTGCATCGGATTCTTCGTTTGTGAGTGCCTTAGCAGTTAGAACGATTTCATTTGTTGGATTATTTACACTTACAATCCAGTTGATTCTTACTTCAGAATCCTTCGGAATCTTGATCTTCCATTTGTTGTCTGCGATTGGTTTTTCCGATGAATTATCGAGATAAGAATTTTTTACAAGTGCATTCTTTGCTTCGAGAGAAATCTGTGTGAACTTATCTTCGCTAAGATAATTATGTATCATTGTTGAGATCGTAATTTTATCTTTTTCTCGCAGATATCGCGGAGTTTCCATTCTAATTATCAAATCTTTTCGAGTGATGGTTTTCGAAATTTCCTGACCGACTTTAGAATCAGTGGTAATAACTCGAACAGTCGATCGCCAGGTAGTTAAATTATCCGGATATTTTATTCGAACTTTTGCAGTCCCGTTTTCATTTGTTTGAATGTCTGGCTCCCAAAGTACAGCGTCACGAAAATCACTTCTTAATTCTGGTTCAATAAAAACTTCTTGATCACCAGAGGAACCCATTTTCGAAGCCATGGGGGCTTCAAAAAAAGCTACTCCCTCTTCAATCCCGTTTCGCATCAGATTCATATCAGATTTTCTGTATCGAATCGGGTAATAATCAGTTATAATTTGTGTTAGTAAGATGTCCGACAGAAATAGTTTTTGACTTTTTTCGATTCTTATATTCAAAATCTTTTTCGATATGTGATTGCTGCTTTTGAGAATTAAAGCGTACTCGCCCGATTCCAGTTGAGTAAATTTAAATTCCCCTTTTTTATTTGTCTTAGTCTTAGTTTGATATTTCCCTTTTTGAAGGATCACTTGAACATGTTCAATTGGGGTATCGTTTTGTTCGTTTAAAATTCTGCCAGTTAAAGAACTTTCTCCCCTTTTGTCCAATTCATAAAAATTAATTTTTTCTCCTTCAACCGCTTGCGACCATTTCTCTTGGTAATAATAATTCGTGGAGGTGAAGGAAGTGTTTATGTAATAATTTCCTCCCGTATAAAAATAGTTTTTAATTTGCGGAGTGTTTTCATCTTTTATCGCATAAATGCTTTCATCGATAGTTCCGATCGAGAGTTCGGCATGTTGAACTGGATTGCCGTCTTTATCTTTAACTCGAACTATAATCTCGCCATTGGTATTAGGCTTATAGATCTGTTTGTCATTTTCAATCTCAACATTTAAGAATTTTTCTTCAGGCAAGATCGCGATTCGTTTCCGTCCGCTGAATACTGAATTATCATAAAAGAATGAAGCTACAAGATTAATTACATTCGGAAAATCTTTTTTTATTTCTTTTGTGATTGTTGTGCTGTAACCCTCTAGCTCAAGCACATCATAACTCAGTACAGATGATGATTCAAGTGTTATCAACGCATTTGCATCTTGAATTGGAGAAATGACTAACGCTTCAAATTTGTCTCCTGCAGTATAGACTTCTTTGTCTGTAATAATTTGCAGTCCGCCGCCGACATTCCAATAAAATCCTTTTTTGTCATTTACCCAGAAATTTCCTTTTGCCGTGATTACGTTATTCTTAGAGTCGTATGCTTTAACAAGATATGAGTAGATTCCTTTCTCTTTCGGCTGAAAGTAAACAAATGAAACTCCATCGCTCTTTGTGTGACCATAAAGCGTGTCGACATCTTCAACGAATGTTTCATTATGCTCATAGTATTGCCGCCGAACGAAAACAATAAAGTTTGTTTGAATCGGTTTTTCTGCGAAGTCAAACGCATGAACTTTTATCTGAACTTTTTCACTCGGTTTGAAAAGATATTTTTCCGGATTAGTTGATAATTGAAACTCACCGCGGCTAACAAATATTTTCGCTGAACCTTGAATTTCGCGCCTGCTTTGATCTACTACTTTGGCAACAATATAATACTCAAAATCAATATCACTTTTTTCATCTATCTTATATTCAAAATCGAACTTGCCTTCCGAAGAAATTTTACCTTCACCCTCGTAAAGTAAAACGTTTTGAGGAACAGGATAATAATCCATAAAGCATCCTCTGTAAAACCATGCATGCGGTTCAAAATACCACCACGGTCTCCAAATATTTCTTTTGTAGATTTCATATTTAACTTCAGCTGTCGATACCGGACTGCCAAAATAATAATCTGCTTGAATCGTTCCTTTAAGGATACTGCCAAACGTGTATTGGGATTTTTCGGTTGTAACTTCGACTTTGTATTCTGGTTTTTTATATTCTTCCACTCGAAAGCTCGATGAGTAGGTCTGTGAATTAATTATCACATTAAGGGCATAATCTCCTAATGCAGGTTCTTCATCGAGTTCAAACGTTCCGTTAATTGTACCATTTGAATTCGTTGTGAGATTTTTGGAATGAACCTCCTCACCTCTTGGATTTCGAATTGATACTGTGACTTTTTTGTTAGGATAGTTCAAATAATTACCATATTGATTTTTACGAACGATGGATTTAAAGTGAACTTTTTGGCTCGGACGGTAAACAGGCTGATTGGTGTACGAGTAAACTTTGATTTTATCATACTGGTTAAAATAAGAATACAGATAATTATCAGACAAGAATTGTTCGTCTTTTTTTTCGCCGACAACTACGATCTGTTGTCCAATTTCATCTTTCGCAAGTTTATGATAAGCCAATCCAGATTTATCAGATTTCAATTCAAGAATATTTTGATTGCCAAATAATAAATTGATCTCGGCATTTGCGACCGGCTCAGAGGTTTTTCGGTTTGAAACATAAATTAAAATATCTTGTTCAGAATTCTTTGTAATCAAACCAATTTCAGAAACGGATATCATTGAAGCTGATTTTAAGTCTCTGACTTGTGCCGCAATTATATAAATTCCCTTTCGATCAATTTTGCCGAGTGAAATGGTCTCATAAATCCAATTATGACGTTGAGGATTAAGCCGCTTTGAAAACTCATCTACGAGTTCTAAATATTCTGAAAATTTTCGCTCATCAAATTTCTGGTTTAAGTCAGGGATGATAGTCTTAAAGTTATCTATAAATTTTAAAATATTATTAATGCGGTATAATCTTACTTGGAGATTTCGACTCTGTAAATTGTAGCCATTTATATTAAGCTGCACTTCATCTCCAGGAAGATAATTTTTATTTGTGTTTATGTATAAATTTCCTTCGTTTTGAACTGCTCTCTCCCCGGAAAAGAAAAGCAATAGAGGAGTGATTGAAAAAAGCAGGATTAGTAAAAATCTATTCGTTTTCATATTTGTTCCTCTTCATCGAGTTAACTATGCAAGTATAACTAAACGAATTTGAATTTGTGCCTGGAAAATGAAAAAGTTTTACATAAAGGTAAAGTTACCAATTACTTGGTTTAACTAACTTTTCACCTGAAGAGGTTGTTAATACAGATGGGAATTGGTGCCGAACAATTTGTTCTTTACTAATCTTGAAATACTTCCCAGTTAAGGTTGCTAATTCCTTATTCTTCCTTTTATATGGAAAACCAAAAATAATGTTTTTAGAGGGAAACAATTTTAGTGCAGTTCTCACAGCGGGGGCGATATCAGTATCACCAGTGATTAATACAACAGTATCGCACTCATCATTATAAAACACTTCCAATAGCTTGCATGACATCGCAACGTCGGATTCCTTTTCTTCATGTCTCTTAATGATTTTTTTACAATGAGTGCAGAAGATCTCTTTGGGTTTAAATCGGGCCAAAATTTCTTCAACGCCAGTACTTCTTAAAGCGCGAAGAAGAATTTATGTTTTTCAACTTTGTCCGGAGAATAATGGATTAAATGAGTGGCTAATGCGGAGAAATAATATATTTTTTGAAGTTGCGCTTTGCCCCCAACAATATGCAAAAACGAGTTGCATAATGAATTGAGATTTAACCATTTTGTTGAAGCTCCATTTAAATCTTTACTAGCTTCAACTATTGAATGATAAAGATTAAATCCATCTATTAAGAATATTACTCTATTCATAAAAAAAATCCCTTCAGGTCGCAACCCAAAGGGGGCTAAGTATTAAATACCTAGGGATGAATTTATACAAGTATATACTTCTATTTCTTGGATGTCAATTTTAGAAATCAATTCAAAATAAATTTCCTCTTCCTAAAATTAAATTTGAATCTAGTGTCTTTTTAATTTCATACATTTGCGAAATTTCTTCTGGATTGAACATCAGATTGAAATATTCTTTTTTTATTTTACCAATTCCATGTTCGGCCGATACTGTTCCTCCCAGCTCGACTGCCTTCTTACAAAATTCAAAATAAAGTTTTTTGGCAGTCATGAATTCAAATTGATTTTTCGGAAGCATATTCAAATGTAAATGATCATTCCCAACATGTCCGTAACCGACATAATCGATATTTTGTTCCTTGCAAAGATCAGTACAGAAAAAATAGAGCTTGTTAAAATCTCCATCGGGCACAGCAAGATCTGTCCCAACTTTCTGTATATCATTTTGAACTAAGAACTCATTTACTCGCGCCGAAATCGCATGCCTGAAATCACGAATTTCTTCTATATCCTTTTCATTCATGGCGAAATAGGTCGAATCGAGTAATGCATTATGCTCTTCAATAAACTCATACCATAAAGTCAATAATTTATCTTTGTCTTGCTCATATATTTCCTGTTCGATCCATATTCCAAATTTATCTAACGGAGTTTTAGGATAAAATCTACTCAAGAAGTTCAATGCTCTTTCATCAAAAAATTCAATCGCTCTAGCTTGGATGAGAGAATTTTGCGCATGAGAAAACGCTTTAACTTTCGAGACGAAATTGTATGCATCGTTAAAAGTTTCAAAAAAAATGATTCCGGAAATTAGGTCGGTGGGGTGCTCAATTAAATTTAACACAGCTTCGGTTATGACTCCAAGAGTCCCTTCCATTCCGATGAACAAATCGATTGCATCCATATTTTCTTGAATAAAATACCCAGTAGCATTTTTGACTTGCGGTAACTTGATTTTCGGAAGTTCAATCTCAAATTTTGTTCCTTCATTTGTTTGAAATCGCAAATCGTAACCGATTGCAAGATTTTTTCCTCGTTCAAGTTCAAGAGTCTCGCCATTTGGCAGAATAACTTTCAGATATCGAATCCAATTCCTTGAAGGTCCATATTTATAAGTTCTCGCACCAGAAGCATTCGTTGCAATTGTCCCGCCGATAGAACAATTTTTTTCTGTCGGATCGGGGGGATATAGCAAATTTTGTCCTCTGCATTCAGATTGTATTTGGCTTAATAACACACCACTTTGAGTTAAACATGTTTTAGAAACTGCATAAATTTTTATAATTGACGCAAGCTTTTCCAAAGAAATTACAATTCCCGAATTCGGAACTCTTCCGCCTACTAAACCCGTACCTGCACCAGATAGAGTGACTGGAGTTTTTTCCTTATTACAATTTTTCAATATTTCACTGACTTCATCCGATGATATTGGAAAATAAACTGCATCACAATTTTCACTTTTGTAATTTGATGCATCAGTTAAATAATTTTGAATGAAGTCTTTTTCTGTTTTTACTATCATGATGAAAATATTTTTAATCCTCACAAACATATTTCTTTTTACAGCTAATCTCTACTCTCAAAATTATTTTTTGTACAACGATTCGCTAACCATTAAGCATTGGCACGCCAATAATTCTTGGAATACAAACGTAAATCTCGCAGCTTCAGAATTTGTTTATGCTGGAACGAAATCAATTTCAATCGAGTATATTTCACGATTTGCAGGATTCAATCTTTACACCACAAATTTCAACACTTCTGGCTATGACACTCTTGGATTTTTCATTAACGGTGGCTCAAACAGCGGACAATCCTTCTGGATTAAAGTTTCATACGATGGAAAAAATTTTAACGACGGGGCAGCAGTAACCAACTATGTCTCGGTCGAAGCGGGAAAGTGGAAAGAAGTTAAAATCCCATTGAAAGATTTTGGAGCAGAAAATACGTTCATACTAGCCCTCGCATTCCAAGAGAACAAAGGTTCGTATCAGCCGAAGTTTTATATTGATAATATCTATTTAAAATCAATCTCTGGTTCGCCAAAGATTTTGGATACTTACTTAAGCTCGTACAATTCATTTGCCGGTGAAGAAGTGATTTCCCAGGTGATAGTTGAAGACAGTGACGGGCTGAACGATATATCGGAAGTTTCAATAAATCTATCGGAGATGAAAGCTGGCACTGAAATTCTTCTATTTGATGATGGTCTTCATTCAGACAACAAGAGTGGCGATGGAACATTCGGGAATAAATTCAAAATTCCAATTGATACAAAAAGTGGAGAGTATAAAATCCTTGTCACTTCAAAAGATAAAAAAGGGAATAAATCGATTAGAAAGATTTGGTTTGGAGTCATGAAAAATTTAGGCGATACAATTCCCTCGGGTGTTCCTAAATATCTTTCAATCGGAACCGGAACATCAAGTTCCACTCTTGCCTGGCAAACATCAAATGGTGATGAATGCTGGGATATGGGATATCAATATTTAACTTGGGGTTGGTGGAATTGGTACGCCGGTGGGTTTGTAAAGAGATTTTGTGATGATGCAAAACGCTGCGGATATATTCCCATACTTCCAATTTATCTCTTCCAGCATGCAGCAGAAAGTCATGGCTGTACCGGGAGTGAATATGATAAAATCTATTGTGCAATTAATAATTCGTTTTTGATGAATGAATTTTGGAAACGATTTATTCAAATGTGTGAGGAAGTTAAAAATAGTTTAGCATCAAGAATAATCTTTCACATTGAACCGGATATGCTTGGTTATTTACAGCAGCGCGCGATCTCAGAGAAAAAAGATCCATCATATTTAACTGCTTATGCAGGTGACTCGAAATACCCAAATACACTCCAGGGGATGCACAGACGAATGGTCGACTTAGTACGTGAACATACCGGTGGAAAAGGATTGATCGCATTTCATGCATCACTCTGGGGAAATGTTGTAAGCTTAAAAGAAAACACTGAAAAAAATCTTAATGTTGATAGTCTTGCAAAATCCACAGCAGAGTTTTTAGTTCAGTGCTCACCAGATTTTGATCTTGTTTTTACAGATTGGTCCGATAGAGACGCAGGCTTCGACGGAATATGGTGGGACAAGAAAAATACTTCTGTTCCAAATTTTTCAAGAATCATTTTGTTTAACAATTTGATATCATTTTACTCTGGAAAGAAAACAATTCTCTGGCAAATTCCAGTTGGTAATGAAAAGCTGCCAAATAAAGTGAATCAGTATACAGATAACCGGCTCGATTATCTTTTTGATTATCGAAAAGACATTGCCAATTCGGGAATAATCTCGATGCTATTTGGTGCTGGAATTCCGAACATGACATCTCCTCAAACCGATAATGGGAACTTAAGAGCTCGCGCACTTGAATATTGTTCAAGCGGAAAAATTTACTTTACTCCCCGCAATCCTGATGACACAACTTCCACGAAACCGCCAAAAAATCTTGTTCTCTATCAAAACTTTCCTAATCCATTT
Organism: Ignavibacteria bacterium; assembly: GCA_016873845.1. NCBI lineage: Bacteria > Pseudomonadati > Ignavibacteriota > Ignavibacteria > Ignavibacteria bacterium. The sequence continues at coordinate 4,270 of VGVX01000040.1, read as the reverse complement.
AATCCTATAACTTTTATCCGATATGATTTGCCGGAGTACTTCGACGAGGCAACTAATTCCACAATTAGCCAGGGGAGAAGTACGCTCAAAATTTACAATTCACTCGGCAGAGAGATTGCCGCAATTTTTGATGAAGTTAAATCTGCGGGTCGATATCCTGATTTTAAATTTCATGCAGGCAAATATAATCTTTCGAGCGGAGTCTATTTTCTTGAATTAACTTATGGCAAGTTAAGACAAATCGTGAAAATGATTCTGATTAAGTGATGATTCTTAAATTATAAATTAAAGTTTCCATTTTTGGAAATTATTCTTCCAAAGTACTTAAATCTTTTGGGTCTTCGCCAAGTGCGCGTGCTTTAAGTACTCGTCTCATTATTTTCCCGCTTCGAGTTTTCGGAAGTGAATCTACAATATCTATATGTTCAGGTTTTGCGATCGGCCCTAACTCATGCGAAACATGCTGACGAAGTTCTTCAACAAGATTATCATGTTTAGCAGTCCCAGCTTTAAGAATCACATATGCATAAATTGCGTTACCTTTTATTTCATGCGGCAATCCAATTGCAGCGGCTTCTGCAACTGCCGAATGACTCACCAATGCGCTTTCGATTTCAGCAGTTCCTAACCTGTATCCAGAAACTTTAATCACATCATCAACCCTTCCAATAACCCAATAATATCCATCCTCATCTTTTCTTGCAGAATCACCAGTTAAATAAATCCCAGGATACTTACTCCAATATTGTTTTACAAATCTGTCAGGATCATTATAAATTGTTCTTAACATTGCAGGCCAAGGAGTTTTAATTACCAAATTTCCTTCTTCGTTCGCTTTTACCGACTTTCCCTCTTCGTCTAAAATATCCATTTGGATTCCAGGAAATGGCCTTGTACCGGAACCGGGTTTTAATCCAACAGAAGGCATTGGAGTAATCATAAACATTCCTGTCTCGGTTTGCCACCATGTGTCCATGATCGGACATTTTTCCTTTCCGATGACTCTATAATACCATTTCCATGCTTCAGGATTTATCGGTTCGCCAACTGAACCGAGAAGCCGAAGTGTGGAAAGATCGTGACGATTCGGCCAAGCTTCACCGAATCGCATCAAACCGCGAATTGCTGTTGGTGCGGTGTAAAGAATATTAACTCCGTACTTTTCTATCATCTGCCACCAGCGGTTTGGATATGGAAAAGTTGGCGCCCCTTCGTACATGAAAGAAGTTGTTCCATTTAGTAATGGTCCGTAAACAATGTAGCTGTGTCCAGTGATCCATCCAGGATCTGCAGCACACCAATAACGATCTTCTTCATGAATATCGAAAACATATTTTAATGTAGTGTATGTTCCAACCATATATCCGCCATGTGTGTGCAATATGGCTTTTGGCTTTCCAGTTGTTCCAGAAGTATAAAGCATGAAAAGTGGGTCCTCGGCATCCATCACCTCATTTGCACAAAATGAGTTAGCAATTGGCAAAGCCATTAATTCATGGTACCACATATCTCTGCCCGATTCCATTTTGACTGGCTCGCCAGTTCTCCTCACAACAAGAACACTTTCGACAGTAGCTGCTCGCTGCAAAGCTTCATCGGCAATTGCTTTGAGCGGAACAATTTTTCCACGCTGATATGCACCATCGCAAACTATCAAAACCTTTGACTGGCTATCTTCAAGTCTTTCATGGAGTGCTTCTACAGTGAAACCGCCGTAAACTACAGAATGAATTGCACCAATTCTCGCACATGCAAGCATTGCAATTACTAATTCAGGAATTCTTCCCATGTAAATTGTGACACGGTCTCCTTTTTTTACACCAAGACTTTTAAGAACATTAGCAAACTTACACGTCTCACGTTTCAGAGCGAAATACGAGAACGAACGAAAATCTCCCTTTTCTCCTTCCCACATTAATGCCAATTTATTTCTACGAGAATTTTCACAATGCCGGTCAAGACAGTTGTGAACGATATTCACCTTCCCATTTGTAAACCATTTGTAAAACGGCTTGTTTGAATCGTCGAGAACTTTATCCCACTTACTGAACCAAGCGAGTTCTTCGGCTTCTTTTTGCCAAAACTCTAAATAATTTTCAGAAGCGAATTTGCTTAATTCGTCCCAATCTTTGATATGCGTGTAGTTTACAACTTCCGACGATGGATAATAAACATCCCCCGATAAATTCTTTTTGTTCATAAAAATTCCTTTCAGGAATAATTGAAAAAGCATAATTGAATTTTAATTCACACCCCGCGAATTTTCCCTCACTTATTGCAGATTGACCTGCTTGCCTTGAAGTGGCAGTATTAATATTGTCTATCTCAAAGTAACAAAATTGAGTTTTATTCCAAAATCAAATTGATTAAAGTTTTTTATTGCTCACTCGTACAATTTTGTCCCGCAGTGCTTACAAAATTCTGCATCTGTGTCGTGTCCCTCTTTACTACAAGATTGACAAACGTTGGAATTAAATTTGGACTTCACGGCGAGAGACATCTCAGCAGTTACAATTCCGGTTGGAACTGCAATTATACTATATCCAATGATCATAATTACCGCAGCGAGAGCTTGCCCTAAGCTTGTCTGTGGAGAAATATCTCCATAGCCGACAGTCGTTAGGGTAACAATCGACCAATAAATGCTGGTAGGAATATTAGTGAACCCATTTTTTTCCCCTTCGACTACGTACATCAATGATCCGATGATTACTACAACTGTTAGGACTGTAAAGAGAAAGAGTGTTATTTTTCTTCTGCTTGCTAAAAGTGCGCGAGCTAGAACTTGAGCTTCGCCGATGTATTGAACAAATTTTAATACCCGAAATATGCGAAGTACACGTAAAATTCTTATTACCAAAAGATACTGACTGCCGGCGATTATTACACTTAAATAAGTGGGAATTACTGCCAGTAGATCAACTATTCCAAAGAAACTCAAAGCATACAGAATTGGCTTTCTAATAGAAATTAATCTAAGAATATACTCGATAGTGAATAAAATTGTAAAAAACCATTCGATGATGTAGAGTAAATTTCCATACTCAAGGTGTATAGATTTTACACTATCAAGCATTACAGCAAATACGCTTAATAAAATGCTGATCATTACCATTAGATCAAACATTTTACCACTAAATGTATCAGAACCAAAAATAATCTGGTGTAATTTACCTTGAAATTTTCGAAAAGGAGTGAGTTCGTTTTTCATATCAAGTACGAGACTGTGTAAAAACCGGGCTTGGTAATTTTTAATTGGCCCGTTGAAATCGTTTTTTATTTGAAATTTCACAAGTTATCCATCGGGACGTATCTTTTAGAAAAATATTTCTCTATTTCTTACTAAACTCTTCTACAAGACGGATTAATCTTCCTATTTATTTTAAAGCGCCTTTATCAGTCCAATAACTCCTACAATTGTAATTGCCCTTCTTATGTTATAGCTAAGTGTCATTAACGACACTTCAGAAGAGACTTTTTCAATTCCTCTTAATAAAAACGTAGAGTAACCCCAAACTTTTTTTATTGTTCCAAATGGATGCTCAACGATTGCTTTTCTCTTCTTAATTATATGCAACTCCGTTTGCAATCGATGTTTTAATCTTTCTAGTACCGCTTGTCTTCCCAACGATGGATATATCTTCCTCGTGGTGATGTAGTACACAACTTACTTACTGAACATTTTTGGCATGCTGCGGTTCGATACATCCGTATTTTTCTACCACCATCTTTCATTGATGTAGTATAATAGTTAAGTGTCTGCCCTTGTGGACAACAGTAACTATCGGTCACTTCATCATAAATAAATTTATCATACAAATAATCGGGCTCTGGATTCTCACTTGTGATATAATCATCTATCAAGTCTGGGAATAGTATGGTTTGTTCTCGATTTTTTCCTTCATTATAATTCATTTTTCTTTACTTCTTCTGATGATTTATACTTTTCCCTTTTTTAATGCAATTTACATTCCAGACTTTTTACACAGTCTCGTACCTTTTGAGATAGTTAATTAAAATAAGTTTGAGTATAAACTTGAAAGCACTTTCGAAACAAGTTAAACTCAAATAATCCCTTTTTCAACCAATTTTATTAAAAAAAATCACTATCAACCGACTAAAATTTAATTTCGATCAAAAAGGTTCGAAAAATTAAAATATTCAAACAAAATCGTGCATTGTTGAAATTAGACCCCCTCAAGTTAAACCTGGGAACAAACTTGGCATCAGTCGAGATTGCTTTTTCTTTGCATATACTCTTTTCACATTT
>VGVX01000039.1 GCA_016873845.1 Ignavibacteria bacterium | reverse complement strand
CATAGTTTTTAAATAATTCAAGTTGAAGCTCAATGGGTTGACTTAAAAACCTTTCAAGCTTTTCCTTATTGATTTTACTATTTTGCATCTGAGAGACTCCTTTTGTTTGTTTTTTTTATTTTTTAATTATTTAATCTGGGGTCTCTCTTTTTAATTTTCAACTAAGTTTTAATATACACCTCTCATTCGGTTAAACATATAATTATAAGTTATATTGTGTGAAAAAAATTCAATATGAATGTGGTACTATTGACCATTGACAGAAATTTCATAATTCAATTTCTTAAGATTCAAATTCGAATCTTTCCTAAATCACCATATCTCATTTGTAAAATCATAACATTGTTCTCCCCTTCGCATTTTAGTAAAGGATAACATTTTAGTCAAGAGTCTCATTCAGTTTTGATAATTCACTTATATTTTCACAATTAACCATTAACGCTTGCCTTCCCTGTTTGCAACAGGCGAGTTCTGGCGGGATTAACCATTAACCAATACCGTTCTGTTTTGAACTGCACCAACTTATTTCTTAACTTTCACATAAAAAGGAGATCAATGGCACAGCATTCTATGGATATTGTCTCAAAGGTCGATGCAATGGAAGTCGATAATGCCGTTAACATGGCAAACAAAGAAATAAAGCAGCGGTATGATTTGCGAGATACAAACTCGTCAATCGAGTTTAATAAGAAAGAAATGTTTTTGATGGTTCATTCAAAGGATGAATTTCCGCTAAAGGCATGCGTTGATATACTCCAGAACAAGCTGGTGAAAAGAAGCGTCTCGCTGAAAGCATTGAAGTATAACGAGATTGAGCCGGCGGCTTCGGGTGAAGTAAAGCAGAAGATATTATTGCAATCCGGAATTGATAAAGACAAAGCGAGATTAATTACGAAAATGATTAAAGATTCGAAGCTTAAAGTAACATCCGCAATTCAAGATGAGCAAGTTCGAGTAAGCGGGAAAAATATAGACGATCTGCAAACCGTAATTAAAATGATACGTGACGCAGACTTGGAATTTCCGACTCAGTTTGTGAATTATAAGTGAGAAGCATTACAATAGCAAACAGATCCGCCGTTGGCAGGCAAGTGCCACATATGAAGCTGATACTTCGGCAAGCTCAGTACAAGTTATTACTGATGAAAAAGAAGTATTACAATGCCACAAAGGCAAAAAGACACAAAGAGATATTTAAAACTTCTTTGTGAATCTTAGTGCCTTAGAGTCTTTGTGGCAATAATTTTTTAGATTATAAAGTGCAATTAAAATACAAAGCTCAGCTAAAAAACAGAACGTGAAAGGATTTCAATATGATCGATTATGAAAAACTTGGAGTGTTTTACCTCGGCAAAGAATATGACCAAAAGAAAAAAAAGCTGACAGACAATTTTATTCTTTACGATTCAAAAGATTTAACTACGCACGCAATGTGTGTCGGTATGACCGGCAGCGGAAAAACCGGACTTTGCATCGGATTGTTGGAAGAAGCTGCTATCGATAAAATTCCTGCACTTATCATCGATCCAAAAGGCGACCTTTCAAATTTGATGCTTACATTTCCTGAACTTCGAGCAAATGACTTCAAAGATTGGATTAGCGAGGAAGAAGCTTCACGAAAAGGAATTTCTCTCGATGAACTCGCTTCAAAAAAAGCAAATGACTGGAAAGAAGGTCTTGCAAAATGGAATCAAGAACCAAGCAGAATTAAAAAGTTAATGGATTCCGTCGTAACAGAAATTTACACGTCTGCAAGCGATGCCGGCAAACAGATTTCAGTACTGAGTTCGCTGAATGCACCGTCGGAAAAGATTCTTAATGATGAATATTCATTGAGAGAGAGTATTTTGGGAGTAAGCTCTGCACTTTTGAATTTGATCGGAGTGGATGCAGATCCGATCAAGAGCAAAGAGACAATTCTTATATCAAACATTATTGAACATTATTGGAAGAGGAAAACTAATCTCTCTCTTGCAGAATTAATAAATGCCATTTCAAATCCACCGATGAAAAAAGTCGGTGTACTCGAAATTGAATCGTTTTATCCCTCAAAAGAAAGATTCGAACTAGCAATGAAGCTTAACAATCTGCTTGCTTCACCGGGCTTCACAGCATGGATGCAAGGCGAACCGCTCGATATTCAAAATCTGCTTTATACTTCAGAGGGAAAACCGAAGCATTCAATTTTATCCATCGCACATTTGAGCGATAGAGAAAGAATGTTTTTCGTAACTCTGCTTTTGAATTCAACAATAAATTGGATGCGTACACAATCCGGCACAACAAGTCTTCGTGCAATTTTATACATGGATGAAATATTTGGTTACTTTCCACCGACTTCGAATCCTCCATCAAAAACTCCAATGATGACTTTGCTAAAACAGGCACGTGCATTTGGAGTTGGAGTCGTGCTTGCAACTCAAAATCCAGTTGATCTTGATTACAAGGGACTTTCAAATATTGGAACTTGGTTCATTGGACGATTGCAAACCGAACAGGATAAAAATCGAATCATGGATGGTCTGCAGACAATTTCTAAAAGCGGCGGTGCAGCCGTTAATGTGAAAGAACTTGATGAATTGATCTCGAATTTAGAAAGCAGGGTATTTTTAATGAATAATGTTCATGAAGATTCGTCTGTGATCTTCCACACTCGTTGGGTTATGTCTTTTTTAAGTGGGCCGTTAACCCGAGTTCAAATTTCTAAACTGATGAAAAACAAACTGAAAGAAAGCTATTCAGTTCCAAAGAAACCAGTTGAGGCAACTAAGGCAGGATCTGTTTCTTCCCAGCCTTTAATACCTAATGAAATTGATCAAGTCTTCATCCCATTGAGAAGCAGCAAGCCAACTGAAAATTCTAGTCTTCATTATAAACCTTATCTGTTGGGTAAAAGTAAAGTTCACTTTTCTTCTGCAAAGCACAAAATTGATCAAACGCTCGATGAAACTCATTTCTTCAATCTTATCGAAACTGCAGAAATGATAAATTGGGATGATCAGGAATCTTTTGAAATACATGAAGAAGATTTCACAAAAATGAAAGAGTTGGATGAAGCAGAATTTGCAAATCTTCCGGAAGGAATAACTATCCCGAAGAATTTCGAAACTCTAGGAAAGGAATTGGAAAATTATTTATACAGAAACTCATCGATCAATCTTTTTTCCGAAAAACTGACGAAAACCAATTCAGAACCGATGGAATCAGAGAGGGATTTTAGAATTCGACTAACCCATTCGCTTCATGAGCTTCGTGATGAAGAAATCGAAAATTTGAAAAAGAAGTACGAATCGAAAATCAATTCGCTTAACGAGAAAATTCGAAAAGCTGAGCAGCAGCTTGGAGTTCAATCTGCACAATATCAGCAGCAAAAACTTGATGCGGCGATTTCACTCGGTGCAACTGTACTCGGAGCGCTGTTCGGACGAAAAAGTACAAGAGGTACAATCGGACGTGCGGGCACCACGATCTCAAAAACATCACGTACAATGAAAGAGAAGCAAGATGTAGCTAATGCGGAAGAAAACATCAAAACACTGAATCAGCAAATTTCCGATTTGAATTCGGAACTCGAATCGGAAATTTCACTTATATCTGAAAAATATGATACCGATAAATTTGAGCTTGAAGAAATTAAGATCCGCCCGAAGAGATCTGATATTTCGGTGAAATCTCTTTCTCTCGCGTGGCTGCCTTATTGGAGGGAAAAGGATGGAGGGAATTTGGTTAGTGGTTTTTAGTTTTTGGTATGAAGTTATTAGTTAATTGGAATAGTTAGAAAACACTGGTTGAGATAAAAAACTTTTTACCTTGCTTGATCGGTAATTCATAATTTTCAATTTCTCGAAGTCCATGCTTGCGAGTTATTTCCATAAACTCAGCGGGGTTGATTAACTTCAAAACATCAGATAATTTTTCCAAACTTTTGTAAGGAGAAGGGGTAGCAACACCACAAGATTCACTTTCCATTTGAAGACAAACCACGAGTTTTCCATTCGGATTTAAAACCTTTTTTATGCTGCCCAAAGCTTTCTCAACATTAACGTACTCAAAAATTAATGAGCCAAAAACTAAATCAATCCTTTGGAAAGGTAATTCACTTTTTGAGATATCCAATTCAATTAGTTCGAGATTTGGGATCAATTCCGCATATCTCTCTTTTACAATCGAAAGATATTTTGGATTAATATCTATCCCGATTACTCTTTTCGTGATAGTCGTATCGATGTGTTCAAAACCGTTTCCCGTACAGCAGCCCAAAATCGCAATCGATTCCGGTTTGTATTTGTCGCACGTATCTTTAAATATCTTATTCAATGTTTGAAGCTGTTCAATCTCCGGAGAAGACATGTGAGCTTCGTAGTCATCAAATGGAATATTCAGCCAAGGATTAGGCATGTTGAAAATATATTTTCAGTAAAATTAAAGCTTATTTCAGAAGAAGCATCTTTTTATTTTGTTCGAAGCCATCCACTGTAAGGCGATAGAAATAAACTCCGCTTGCTAATCTTCTGCCACTGGGATTTTCACCCTTCCAAATAATGTTGTGCTTTCCAGCGGGTAAGTTTGAATTCAACAGAACATCTATCCTCTGACCATTCGAATCAAGAATTTCGAGTCGTGTCATTGCTGATCTGTCGAGCGTGAATTCAATATTTGTCTTCGGATTAAATGGATTCGGATAATTCTGTTTCAAATCGAATTTTATTGGTTCGATGTCTCCAGCAACAGATGTGGAAATTCCTGTGTTATAAATCACATAACCATAAGCGCCAGTATAAGGGTAGGCAAATCTCGCAAAAACAGCTTCCAAGATACCATCATTATCTATGTCATAAATTGTTGGAGCAGTAAAAGAAAAATTCGGTTCGTTCAGAGCAAAGAGAGTTACCTTGGAAGTTATATTAATAATTTTAACTGTCTGACGAATCGATGTTGTTCCAATATATCCAAGAACATAAAATTCAACTAAGTTATCTCCGGTTAAATCTACTCCAACAGAATAAAGAAGATTTCCTGCTGCTTTCTCTTCAGCAGTAAAACTGTAGGAATATTGAACCGTCCCGCCGTAGTGCGAGCTGTAAACTTCGAATTTCGTTGTGTCTAAAGTATAAAATCGATATTCCCATTTATCCCCAAGCTTTTTAAATGGTACCCAGCCTGCTACTCTACTTGAATCAAAATTATTAATTTGGAATTCCTGGTTCCACTGAGCGGAGACATTTAAAGATGAAAAAATAATAATAAAAAGTACAAAAAAGTTAATTCCAATTTTCAATTTAAACCTCAATAAATAAATTAGTGCGAGCAAAGATAGTTAAAAATTCAATAAGTTAATTCGTGAAGTTTAAACGTGAAGTATTCTTACTTTAAGTAAATGGTCTTGATCGTTTTTTGAATGTTCCCAGCATTAAGTCTAATAAAGTAAACTCCAGATGAGAGATTTAGATTCTGATGTTTCGTATCAAAGCTTACAACATGAGTTCCTGATGAAAGTCTCCCCTGTGATATTGTAATCACCTTCCTTCCGATTGCGTTGAATAAGCCCAATTCAATGTCTGTTGTTTTATTCAATACAAATTCAATAGTCGTAGTGCTATTAAATGGATTTGGGTAATTTTGTTTAAGTTCAAGAACCTGAGGTATGGGATCATCCAATTCAACGAATGTGGTTCCTGCATTAGTAGTTTTGAATATTAATCCTCTATCGCCAGTAACATACCAAATCAGGGAGCTTGCTTTGAATATAGATTCTAATCTTCCGTTAGTCATCTTTGGAAGACTTGCCCAGGAATTTCCGCCATCAGTTGTTCTTAGAATCGTACCTTCTGCTCCACAGAGCATACCAAAATTTTCGTCAGCAAAAACAATAGAAAGAAGCTCTTTGTCAGTTCCGGAATATTGTTCAAACCATGTTATACCAGCATTGGTAGTTTTAAAAATCTTTCCAGACTTACCGCAAGTCCATCCAGTGTTATAATCGATGAAGTGAATCCAATTCAGCCAATCTCCGAAACCGAGAATATTCGGGTCATAGTACTGCCAATCGTATCCTCCATTTACTGTATATCTTAACACGCCAGTTCTTCCCGAAGCCCAACCTCTGGAATAATTCAGCATATTCACATGCAATGGTACTGCTGCATTATAGGCATCCGACGGACGCCAAATGTGCCAGCTTTGTCCGCGATCCGTAGTTTTCAGAAATACAGGCTGGCTCCAATATCCTCCAACCACCCAGCCATTGTACGAATCAAAGAAATGCAGACTAAACAAATCATCCATTTTATTCAATGCATCATAGTGATAAAAGTACCATTCATTTCCACCGTTTGTTGTGTATGAAAAATATCCTGAATCGCCGACAGCAAAACCATTGTTCGCATCAAGAAATTGGATTGCATTTATGTCAGCAGTCATAGGTTGATTCCATCTGTTCCATGTCGGAACTTTTGTCCAGCTGAATCCTCCATTCGTTGTTTTTAACAATACTCCTCTATCGCCGGCAATCCATCCGACATTTTCATTTATGAACCAGCTTTTGTTCAAATATTCATCATTGCCCTGATTCAATTGTGTCCATGAAGTTCCGGAATTGGTTGTCTTCAAAATTGTTCCCCAATCTCCCACTGCAAAACCTTCCTGGTTAGAGATGAAATGGACACCAAATAAAGTTCTCCATGTCGGACTGTTTTGAAAAGTCCAGGTATTTCCTCCATCCGTTGTGAAAAAGAGCCGCGATTCATTTCCAACAATCCAACCTCTATTCTCGTCTTTGAAATAAACGGCACGAAAATTTGATACCGAGATTGTATTTGCAATAATATCCCAGCTCAAACCGCCGTTTGTAGTTTTTAAAATCAATCCTGAATCTCCAACAGCATATCCACGCAACGCCGATGGGAAGAATATATCGTAAATATTTTTCTTTACTTGTGAAAGTGGAAATGCCGACCAATTACTGCCAGCATTGAACGTGCGAAGCATTACGCCGCTGTCACCAACGGCAAATCCTTTTTGATCATCAATGAAAAATATTGAGTTTAAATCTCTAATTGTATTTGAAGTCTGCGAAGAGAAACTGTAACCATTCGATGCATAAAGTATTGAACCTGATTCACCCACCGCCCAAGCTCTATCCCAGCGGAGAGCAAAGACTTTTCTTAAATTTTTGTTAGTGGGAGAGGACTGACAAGACCAATTATATCCCCCGTCAAATGTCCGAACAATTTCACCGTTATCACCAACAATCCATCCGTTATATTGATCTGTAAAAGTAATTGACTTAAAATCCGTATAAATGTTCTGAAGCCGGTGAGTAATTTGCCACGCGGAACCGTTATTGGTTGATTTTAACAAAGTTCCAAGTTCACCGCATGCAAATATAGTGTTGGAGTTGTAAATGTGTACGTCAAAAAGATTATTATTTTGAATCGACGGATTACTCCAAAAATACTGGGAAACACAAATAGTGTTTGCAGTGAAAAATATTACAAGACTAAACCAGGTAATTTTCATAGAAACAAATACATTCTAAAGGTTTTTCATTTTAGCTTTTTAACTTATTATCGGAATAAAATAAATTGAATTCAGTCTAATTAGTTCTCCATCATGATTTCTCTAAAAATAAATTTGGAAGAACCATCCCCACCTTTGCTAACTTTTCTTCTGATGTTTTCCGAAATAAAAAAGCTATCCCAATTCAAAAATCAGGATAGCTCAAATATTCCTATGTCTATGTTAAGAATTCTTTTTCTGGAATTCTTTCATGAAATCTACTAAGTCTTTTACTCCCTGCAGTGGAAATGCATTATAAATCGAAGCACGCAATCCGCCAACAGATCTGTGTCCTTTTAATCCAGCAAAACCTGAATCTGCAGATTCTTTCACAAATTTTTTCTCAAGCTCTTCTGATGGAAGTCTGAATGGAATATTCATTTTAGAGCGGCTCTCTTTTTCAGCATGTCCTGTAAAATATCCGCTTGAATTGTCAATACAATCATACAATAATTTTGCTTTCTCATCATTCAGTTTTGCCATCGCATCGATTCCACCATTTTTAAGAAGCCATTTCAATACTAAACTTATTACATAAATGCCAAATACCGGTGGGGTATTATAAAGTGAGTTATTCTCAACATGAGTTTTATAATTCAACATGGTGTGAAGTGAATCTGAGCAACGAGCCATCATATCATCTCGAATAATTACCAACGTTACTCCCGCAGGGCCTAAGTTTTTTTGAGCCCCTGCATAAACCGCTGCATACTTTGAAAAATCAACTGCTCGAGAAAATATATCCGAACTTGCATCACAGATCAATGGTACATCTCCGACTATTGGTTCAGTGAAAAACTGAGTGCCGAATATTGTATTGTTCGATGTGAAATGAACATACGAAGCTTCTGGATCGAATTTCATTTCTTCCTGTTTCGGAATTCGTTTGAAGTTTTCTGATTCTGTTGTTGCTGAAATATTCACCGTTCCAATGCGCTTAGCTTCTTTCACGGCTTTTTTTGACCACGCACCAGTAACGATATAGTCGGCTTTGTTTTTCAGCGGCATAAAGTTCATCGGTATCATTGAAAATTGCGTACTTGCGCCACCACCAACGAAAAGGATGTGATAGTTCGCAGGAATGTTTGCGAGTTTCCGCATGTCTTCAATAGCACCGTTCAGCATGTTTTCAAATGTGGATGATCTGTGGCTGATTTCAAGTACAGACATTCCGACACCTGGAAGTGAAACAAGATTTTCTTTCATTTCTTCCAATACTGGTTCTGGCAGAATCGCTGGGCCTGGATTCAAATTATATACTCTTTTTGTCATATTAACCTCAATTACTTTTTTGATTAAATTAAATGTATTAAAAGTCCATCTCTTAGTTTTGGCTCAAACCATGTTGATTTAGGAGGCATTATCTCTCCTGCGTCCGAAATTCTCATTAAATCTTTTACCGAAACCGGAAACATAGAAAATGCTGCAGCAGCTTTTCCTGAATCAACTAATTTTTCTAATTCTGTTGTTCCTCGAATTCCTCCGATAAAATCCACTCGTTTATTCGTTCTTGGATCGTCAATTCCCAAAATCGGTTCAAGAAGATAATTTTGAAGAATGCTGACATCGAGATTATCTCCGACATTTGATGTTCGCTTCACGTTCTCATTTGGTTGAAGATTGTACCATTTTTTGTTGAGATACATTCCAATATTTCCAGCATCATCTGGTGAAGGAGATGATGTTTCACTCAAAACGAAATTTTCTTCTACCTTATTAAGAAAATCGGATTCACTTAGTCCGTTTAAGTCAAACACAATCCTATTGTAAGGTAGGATTTTCAGCTGTTCTGCTGGGAATAACACTCCGATAAAAAAGTTGTAATCTTCTGTTCCATTATGATTGGGATTATTTTCTTTTCTCCAAGTACGAGCCCGGCTTGCACTCGCAGCACGATGATGACCGTCAGCAATGTAAATTTTATCGGTTGATTTTATTTCACTAATTATCAATTCATTATAACCTTCAGGTACAATCCAAATTGTGTGCTGAACATCATCGACAGCCGTAAAATCATATTCTGGTTCAGTTAAAATTATTTTCGATACCGCATCGTCAATTTTAACACGGTCTTTATATGTCAAGAATACTGGACCTGTTTGTGCTTCAGTAGTTAAAATATGATTTGTTCGGTCATCCTCTTTTTCGCGGCGGGTTTTTTCATGTTTTAATATTACGTCATTGTCGTAATCGTCAACTGAGAAAGTAGCTGCAATACCGATCTGTTTTTGCTCTCCCATTACTAATCTATAAAGATAGAATTTTTGAGAATCATCTTTAATCAAAGGAGCTTTTTTCCTGATTTCATCCAAATTAGCTTTCGCCTTTTGATAAATTTCTTTTGAATACTGATTAGTTGACGGATCAAAATCTATTTCAGCTCGTGTTATTCTAAGTAAAGAAAACTCATTTCCACTAGCTAATTCCATTGCTTCATCTCTGCTCACAACATCGTACGGAACACTTGCAACAAGATGTGCTTTCTCTTTTGTTGGTCTTAATGCTCTGAAAGGTTTTATTACTGCCATTATTTCCTAATTAAGGTTGGTTATTAAAATTTTTCTATACAAAATTCGGAAAAATTTCAGAAAATTTCTACAAGATTAATCGATTGAGGGTATAGGAGTGAATCTTAAAAAGATTCTATCTTTCAGAATATTTATATCATTTCCTGAAGATAGAATCTTTCCAGAAATTCAATTATTCGAGAATAAATCTAGTCATATCAAGCACTTCTTCAAGTTCTGGCGACCTTACGATGTATGCATAATTTCCCATTGCACGGCTGAATGCTACGGGCATCTCACCATGATAAACTATTTTATTACTGAACCTATGAAGAATTTGATCATGCGAGTGCATGAATATTCTATTGTATTTCCTCCCGATAAATGTAACGTGATATTTCCTGCTAAATGAGTAAGTGAGCGAATTTTGAGTGATTACAGTAGCCCACTCCTTGTAGATGTCAACATCGCATGCATAATTAAACATGTCCGTAGTTAATCCTCCCGGTGGACGGAGATTTATTTCCAGTGGAATTAATTTCTCTTCTTTCGTTCGAAAAAATTCCAGATGGAAAAACCGTTTCCGCAGTTTGATGTACTTTAAAATCTTTTTTCCGGCATTAATCAAATCTTCGGGTATTTCTCGAAAAGAAAAATAGTAAACGTTAGTATCATCATTTACAATTTCCATAACACCGCTCGAATATTGATGCGAAGTGAAAAATATTGGGCGGCTGTCGGAATCGACTATCCCATCAAAGGAAACAATTTTGCCTTCAATGAATTCCTCAAAAATGAAATCTCCAGGCGGCTTGAACTTGAAAAAATTTTCTAAATCGAACCTTGTTTCTAATTTGAATGTATCGATTGCACCTACACCTTTGTCTGGTTTTACAACGACAGGATAACCGACTTCACTAATAAATTCCTCGGCTTCCTTTTGAGAGTGGATGACTTTACCCTGAGCAACCGGAAGTCCACAATCCAAGAAAATTTTTTTCATTGAAGACTTTCTGCTCAAATAATTGAACTCGTCTGACCGAATCCCATCTATATTAAAATCATCTCTAAGTTCAGCTTCTGTCTCAAGCCAATACTCAATATGAGAATCGATTCCGTCGATCTTCCCATATTTGTTAATAAAATATCCAACCCCTCTCATGAGTTGATCATAATTGTGTAAATCATCCACCTTGTAATAATCAGTCAGAGATGATCTTAATTGAGTATCTAGATTTTCAAAAGATTCATCGCCGAGCCCGAGTACATTAACTCCGTGTTCTCTCAAGCGAACACTGAAAAGACTATAATTCGGCGGGAAATGCGGGGATAAGTGTATATAATTCATTTAATTTTAATCTTGTGTTACGTTAGTACAAGTTAAGATAATAAATTTTTCACAGGAAATTCAAGGAATGAATTTTAAGAAAATGCTTCGACGGTTAAAATCAATGATCGGATTCAGATATTTTCTTAATTATTACCTTTACCTCATGAATTACTTTCGGGATGGAATCCGCCACTTCCTTCGATAATTCCATCCCCATATTTTGGAACTGAGCTACCGAAATTGTAATCAAGTAAATTTTTGGAAAGGAATTGAGCAACTGTGCAGATTCGAGAAGATCTTTCAAACCAATATCATGTGCACTCAGTGACTTGGGAAAATCTTTGGAAAATTTTGGTTCGATGATAGCAACTTCACCTGCAGGTTTACCATCTAAAGCGGCATCGATTAAAATAATTTTTGAATAGTTTTCAAAATATGAAAGCAAGTGAAATCCGCCAGTCCCACCATCGAGTACTTCAACATTTTCAGGCAGTTCAATTTTTGATAGTTCATTAATTGAACTAATTCCGACTCCTTCATCTCCCATTAATACATTTCCCACACCGAGAATTAAAATTTTATTGGTATTCATAATTTTGAGTTCAAGATAAAATAAAGGCGGGAAAAAATCCCGCCTTAGTCATCTACCATTGTTTCGCGGAGGTTTTATTCATGCTTATCTATAAATTTCCATCCCCCCACCATTGATGAGGTGACTCCCCGTCTTTCGACGTAGTCATGATAGAAAACAAGATAAACATGAATCATTGAGAAGATGATGAAGAACCACATCATAACATGATGCCATTGGCGCACGGCAAAATCTCCTCCCATAAGAGGAACAATCCACGTAAATAATTGCGGCAGCCATGAATCGCTCATTGCAGCATACATTCCAAAACCAGTTGCTGATTGGAAAAGAAAAACTAGGAACGTTATAAAATAGGTCACACCAGCAAGTGAGTTATGTCCTATTGATTCAAGAGGTTTACCTTTTGTTTGGAGAATGTCCACTTTAAGAACATCTACCATCTCGTTAAATTGTTCCTTCTTTGTAGGAATAAAATTGTGCCAGTCAGAATATTTATTTCCCACAAATCCCCAATATATTCTGAAAAGAAAATTGAAGAAAAAGAGAAATGCTGCAACAAAATGAACAAATCGAATTGTTCCGAACCAATAGCCAAATGAGGCTTCTGTACTGCTTTGTACAGCCGGCGGACTTCCAATCATATATCCAGTAACGGCAAGTGCAACAATACAAAAAGCATTCAGCCAGTGATAAAATCTAACTGGAATCTGCCAGACATATTCTCGAGTAATACTTTCTTTCATCTTTTCCTCCTAAAATGTCTGAAGCTGATGTACATAAGTTCCCTTTTCGTCGTACAAATGAACAGCACATGCAATGCATGGATCAAATGAGTGAATCGTACGAAGTATCTCGAGCGGTTGTTCAGGATTTTTTACAGGAGTTCCTATCAACGCAGCTTCATATGAGGACATCTGTCCAGCAGCATCGCGCGGAGATGCGTTCCAGGTTGATGGAACAACTAACTGATAGTTGTCAATTTTTTTATCTTTGATCACTATCCAATGAGCAAGTGCACCACGTGGGGCTTCACTTAAACCAACGCCCTTCGCTTCACTTGGCCAAGTTTCTGGCTCCCATTTTTCATTGTTGAATGTCCTGGTATCTCCATTCTTGATATTCGAAAGCAGCTGTTGATAGAATTCTTTCGCCCATACTGCCACCAAACGCGTTTCAAGTCCCCTAGCTGCTGTTCTTCCGAGTGTTGAGAAAAGTGCTGCAGCTGGGACATTCAATTGCTTCAATGCTGAGTTAACAACTTCTTTGATATCTTCTCTTCCTGAGGCATAACCGACAAGTAGTCTTGCCAAAGGTCCGACTTCCATTGGATTTCCTTTCCATCTTGGAGTTTTCAGCCAGCTGTATTTTCCTTTTACATCAAGTTGATCGTACGGCGGTTTTGGACCAGTATAATTGAATTTTGTTTCACCAGACCATGGATGCCGTCCAGCATTATCTCCATCAGAATATTCATACCAGGAATGAGCGATGAATTCTTTGATTTGTTCGATATCCTTTCCATCAACTTCAAAGACTTCAGCGAGATTTCTATTCATTACAACACCGCGTGGAAATTTGAATTTTAACGGATCGTTGTATCCATGTGTTGGCAAATCGCCGTAAGCAAGATAATTGGATAGTCCACCGCCAATTCCACCCCATTCCAAATAAAATGGAGCAACAGCCATTAAATCAGCGAGATAAACTTGTTCAACGAATTGTTGTGCGTCGTCTAAAAGTTTACCAACCATCGCAAGGCGCTCTGCATTGATGGCATTGGCTTCGTCAACATTAATTGAGCAAGGTACACCGCCAACAAGATAATTTGGATGTGGATTCTTTCCGCCAAAGATGGTGTGAATTTTTATCACTTCTTTCTGCCATTCAAGAGCTTCGAGGTAATGTGCTACACCAATCAAATTAACTTCGGCAGGTAACTTATAAGCTTGATGTCCCCAATATCCATTCGCAAATATTCCAAGCTGTCCGCTGCTTACGAATGCAGTCAGTCTTTTCTGTAAGTCAGAAAAATATTTCGGTGAGCTTTTCGGATAGCTGGAAATCGCCTGAGCAATCTCAGAGGTCTTTTTGGGATCTGCCTTTAATGCACTGACAATGTCGACCCAATCGAGTGCATGCAGATGATAAAAATGCACTACGTGATCTTGAAGATACTGAGCACAGAACATAAGATTTCGAATCAATTCTGCATTCGGCGGCACTTTAGTATTTAGTGCATCTTCAACTGTTCTAACTGATGCAAGTGCATGAACCGTTGTACAAACACCGCAAGCACGCTCTGTAAACGCCCATGCATCACGTGGATCACGCCCTTTCAAAATAATTTCGAAACCGCGTACCATTGTCCCTGAACTATAAGCATCGACAATTTTTCCGTCTTTAACTTCTACTTCGATGCGAAGGTGTCCTTCAATTCTTGTAATAGGATCAACTACTATTCGTTTACTCATGATTCACCTCCTTTTTCCTCAGCAACCATATTATTATTTATTCCCTCTCGAATTAATTTTCTTTTTCTAATATTAGTTGAAACAGCATGAGCTGCAATACCGGCTGCGGTGACAGCACCAACCGCAACACCGATTTTATCCGCGGTCGTTTCAATTCCAAATCCAGGGAATGAAGGCAAATGATTATAGAATGGACCATTATCCCAGAAATTTGCTTCGCTGCATCCAATGCATCCATGTCCAGATTGAATTGGAAAACTTACCCCTTCGTTCCAACGAGTTATACCACACGCATTATAAGTTACTGGTCCGCGGCAGCCCATTTTATATAAACAGTAACCGCGTTTTGCATTTTCATCATCGAACGTATCAACAAAAAGCCCAGCATCATAATTTGGCCGGCGGTAACAAGTATCATGCACTCTGCGCGAATAAAATGCTTTCGGTCTTCCCAAGCCATCTAATTGTGGAATTCTATCGAAAGTTAACAAGTGAACGATTGTACCAGCCATTACTTCACCAATTGGTGGACAGCCAGGAACATTAATTATTGGTTTACCATTTATAACACTCGATACAGGTTTAGCTCCAGTTGGATTTGGGCTTGCAGCTTGAATACATCCGTTCGATGCA
The DNA here is from genome assembly GCA_016873845.1 of Ignavibacteria bacterium. Classification (NCBI taxonomy): domain Bacteria; kingdom Pseudomonadati; phylum Ignavibacteriota; class Ignavibacteria; species Ignavibacteria bacterium. The sequence continues at coordinate 11,349 of VGVX01000039.1, read as the reverse complement.
CAGCTTCCCCAAGCGACGACCGCTTTCGCACCTGCGGCTGCTTCCTCAATGATATCTATAGCAGATCGTCCGCCTATGCAGCAATAGATTCCATCATCATAAACCGGGACGGAACCTTCCACGAGCATCAGATATTCACCTTTGTATTTCTTCATTGTGTTGTGCAGGGCTTCTTCAGCTTGATGCCCAGCTGCTGCCTGAAGTGTTTCAGTGTAGTCGAGTGAAATTTTATCAAGAACTATATCGGATACAATTGGATGTGCAGTTCTGATAAATGACTCGCTGCAGCAAGTACATTCTTGAAAATGAAACCATACGACAGGTATTCTAGGCTTTGTTTCCATCGCTTTCACAACTTTCCCTACTCCGCTCGCCTCGATTCCAATGAAGGCAGACATCCATGCACAGAATTTTAGAAAGTCTCTTCTGCTATAGCCGTTTGCCTGCATTTGTTGCCAGTAAGTTACGGGCTTATCACTCATTATTTCCTCCATATTAATGATTAAAGAATTTCAGATTAATGATATAAAAAAGCATTTTTCAATAATTGTGTTTAGTTGTTTCAAATTCTTATGATTCCCAAAATGGATCATTCTCTATATCCTCAATTAAAAAATTTACTTCTAACTTCAGTTTTTCTACGAGGTGGGCTTCGTTCAGAGTTCCAATTGGGATATCCAAAAAAGTAGGGGCGATTGAGATTTTGGCGAATTGTTTTCCCTGATTTTCGAATGTTTCAATAATCTCGCCATGCAATATTGCTTGATATTTAGAAATTGAATCACTCATCTTTTCAATTTCATAAGTAATTCAACAATAATGCCGATTGCAAAATATTTGTTTTTATGGAATAAATAGCCGCAGGAAATTGGATTATTGCGGATTGTCGTATGATAGTCTGCGGAAATCCGTGTATAAAATCAGATATGCGAGCAGAATAAGAGCAAATTTTAGGAGAAAAGGTACTGAGCTGTGAGAATTTGACTTACGAAGGAATTATGACAAACTATATTTTTTAATTTTATCTCTTAATGTCGATAAACTCAAACCAAGCTTTCTTGCAGCAGCAGATTGATTATGATCATTTTGTTTCAATGCTTCGGAAATTAAATTGTGTTCAAGACAAGCAACAATTTCTTGAAAAGTCATTCCATCACTACTGAAACAGTGGTTGCATGCTTTGATCAACAATTGGACAGGATTTGATTCACGGATTTCAGGAGGAAGATCATTTTCTTTAATCTCACCGAGTGAAAAGAGCGAAAGTCTTTGGGCGGTATTGCGTAATTCTCTTATGTTTCCAGGCCAGTTGTAATGTATCAAATGTTTGAGTGCTTCATTTGATAAAGTCAACTCCTTGTACGGTGCATAATGTTTTAAATAATGATTAAATATAAGCGGAATGTCTTCTGGGCGTTCTCTCAACGGTGGAATATAGATCGGAACAACATTTATCCTGTAAAAAAGATCTGCACGAAAATTACCTGCATTGACATGATCTTTTAAATCAATTTTAGAAGCTGTTATCAACCGAACATCAATTGGAATTGTATCTACTCCGCCAATTCTCATAATTTCACGAGACTCCAGAACTCGCAGCAATTTTGTTTGCAAGTGTAATGGGAAGTCATCGATATCATCCAAAAATATGCTCCCTCCGTTTGCAAGTTCGAATAGACCTTTTTTCTCATAACTTGCACTCGTGAATGCACCTCTTTCATGACCGAATAATTCACTTTCAAGAAGTTCCGAAGGTATTGCATTCAATCCTACTTTTACGAATGGATTGTTTCCTCTCGAACTTGTTCTATGAATATATTCTGCGAACAGCTCTTTACCCACTCCAGTCTCTCCGATCAAAAGAATTGAACTGTCTGAATCAACGACTTGCTGAATCTTATGCAGTATATCTTTGACCTTTTGATTTTGAGTCAGGAGCGTTATTGATTGGACTTGTTTCATAAAAAGTTACCTTCAGCAAATTCTTGGCAGCTGTTCTCCAGAAATCATATCAACAATGCGTTTACTACCGATTAAAGTTTTCATTAAAACTGTTTTGGGATTTTCCTGTGTTACTCTTCCTATGATTTGCGATTCTCTTCCATACTCATGTTGTCTCATTATCTCTAAAACTTTTTTCGATTCCGATTCAGGGACAAAAATAAGGACTTTACCTTCATTTGCAATGTAGAGTGGATCAAATCCCAATATTTCACAAGCTCCCTTGACTTGTTCGGATAAAGGGATTTTATCTTCATAAATTTCAATTCCAACATTAGCCGCTGAGGCAATCTCATTCAATGCGCTAGCAATGCCTCCACGTGTTGGATCCCGCATGACGTGAACATTTTTTGTTACTTTTAAGATTGAATCGACTAAACCATTCATTGGAGCTGAATCACTAACAACTTCCGTTTCGAATTCAAGTCCTTGGCGTGCTGACATAATCGCAATACCATGATCTGCTATTTTCCCGTTCAATAAAATTACATCACCAACTCGACAATTCTTTGGGAAAATGTCTATCCCGTTCTCAATCAATCCAACACCAGAAGTACTGATGAAAACTTTATCTCCCTTTCCTTTATCAACTACTTTTGTATCGCCTGTAACTATTTTAACGCCAGCTCTTTTCGCTGCCTCATTCATTGACAATACTACTCTCCATAGCTGCTCAATCTCAAATCCTTCTTCTATAATGAATCCGGCAGAAATGAATAGAGGTTTTGCTCCGCATACTGAAAGATCATTAACGGTTCCATTTACAGCGAGATCGCCTATATTTCCGCCAGGGAAAAAAATCGGATTGACAACATACGAATCTGTTGTGAACGCAAATCTATTTCCACCAATTGTAAACATCGCTCCGTCATGCTGAACATCGAGAAGTTCATTGTTAAACTGCGAGAAGAAGATCTTCTGCAGTAAATGATGGGAAAGTGTCCCGCCGCCGCCATGAGCAAGAAGAACTTTGTCATATTCCGATTTTGGTATTGGACAGGAAAGGTTAAAATCCATTACAACTCACAAATAATGTAAAATGAAAATTGCAAATTGAAAAATTGTTCTTCTTGTTCACCATTAACTTTTGACTATTCATGATTAACGATTTACTAATTGGTGCTCTTTTTATAATGAAAATAGGCTGCACATGCACCTTCAGTTGAAACCATTGGTGCGCCAAGCGGATGTTCAGGTGTACATTCTTTTCCGAATGCTGAACACTCAAACGGCTTTTTTACTCCTTGAAGAATATTTCCGGCAATACAAAGCGGTGATTCGCTAACTTCTATTCCTGCGACATCGAAAATTTTCTCAGCATCATAATCTGCATATTTATTTTTTATTTTATATCCGCTTTGTGGTATTATTCCAATCCCGCGCCACTTCCTGTCGGTTATTTCAAACACTTCAAAGATAACTTTCTTTGCTTCGATGTTCCCATCTATTCTTACAACGCGACTGTACTGATTAACTACTTCACATTTTTCATCTTCAAGTTGCACGACACAGCCGAGGACTCCCTGTAAAATATCTATCGGTTCGAAGCCTGTCACAACAATCGGCACTTTATATTTTTCAGCTATGGGAATATATTCTTTATATCCCATAACCGTACAAACGTGACCAGCTGCTAGAAATCCCTGAATAGAAGTATTGGAACTTGAAAGAAGTGCATCTATCGCAGGCGGGACTAAAACATGCGAACATAAAATTGAATAATTCTCCAATCCTCGTTTATGTGCCTCAATAACGGACATAGCATTTGCTGGTGAAGTAGTTTCAAAACCAACAGAAAAAAATACAACTTTTTTATTCGGATTTTGCTCAGCAATTTTCAATGCATCCATCGGTGAGTAGACCATTCGGACATCGCCGCCGTTCGCTTTCACTGACAATAAATCAAGTCTTGAACCTGGCACTCTTAACATATCACCGAATGAAGTAAAGATCACATTTTTTTCAGATGCAATGGCTATTGCTTTATCGATTATTTCAAGAGGTGTGACGCAAACTGGGCAACCAGGCCCATGAATTAAATTGATTTCACTAGGCAGCAATTCATCAATGCTGTATTTCAGGATGGTATGAGTTTGCCCGCCACAAATTTCCATTATGTTCCATGGTTTTGTTATTGAAGATTTAATCTTCTGCGTCAGAACTTTTGCTGAATGTGAATTACGATATTCGTCGATGTACTTCATTTAGGAATTGAGAATTGATCCGTTAGCCAACGGATTGAGAATGTAGAATTTTAATAAAGAATTATTTAATGAAAAAATTTGAATCACTAGTAAATCTGTTGATTTTGAATAGTTTTATAAAACTTTTCGAAATCTTTATTTTTTTTGATTATTAAATTTTTCAATGTCATCCTGTGCATTCAAGTCTTCCAATTCGTTCATTTCTTGCAAAATTTTCAAAGTTTCCTGTGCCTCATTTTCATCAATAACATTCAATGCAAATCCAACATGAACAAGAACATAATCTCCTACTTTGGCTTCAGGGACCCATGCAAGTGAAATATCTTTTTTCACTCCTCCGAAGTTTACTTTAGCCATTCGGAGCTGTTCATCGCCGTCATGAATTATTTCTATCTTACCTGGGACTGCTAAGCACATTACATTTTCTCCACAAGAATCTTATTAAAAACTTTGGTTAACATTAATTGATTGAAATATAGAATTTTTATCACTTAAAAGCATATCAAATCGCTCAATAAATTCTAGTATAATTCAAAGCGGCGATTTGTCCAAGTGATATTCCCCCGTCATTTGGTGGAATACGCTGGTGCCAATAAACTTTAAAATTATTTTCACGCAATTTTTTTATAGTTCTTTCAAGTAAAAAAGCATTTTGAAAACAACCACCGCTCAAAACAATCTTTTCTTCGCCGATCTGTTTTGCAAACTGGACTATTAATTCCGCTAAGGAATTATGAAACTTAGCTGAAATAATTTCGCTCACAATTTCCTTATTGAGGTCATTTAAAATTGCTTCGATTAAAACACGCCAATCGAAAATAAAAATCTTTTCTTCTTTCAATTCGATTGGATATGTATCGATGATACTTGGGTCTGCATTAAACTCCAGCATCATAGCTGCTTGCCCTTCGTAATGCGAGCGATGGGCGATTCCGACTAAAGAGGAAACTGCATCGAACAGTCTGCCTGCACTCGATGTCTGTGGGCAATTGAAATTTTTTCCGAGCATCTCTCTTAATATTTTTAATTCCACTTTTGTGAATCCAGAATTGAGAAATTCATTTGACCCTGAAAAAATTTCATCTTTATAAATTTCATAGAGAAGTCCGAGTGCACTCCGTCTTGGTTCTTTAATAGCAGTCTCTCCTCCCGGCAATCGAAATTTTCTAAACTGTCCGATGTGCTTATAAGAACTATCATCAGTGCTATAGAATTCTCCCCCCCAAATAGTATTATCAAAACCAAAACCTGTCCCATCCCAAGAAACTCCGAGTGCTTTTCCTTCGATCAGATTTTCAGCTCTGCAAGAGGCAATATGTGCAAAATGATGTTGAACTTCTTCGATTTTAATATTTTGCTCCTTTGCAAATTTGGTAGATAGATATTCCGGATGAAGATCGCATACTAATTTTGAAACTTTACTTTCATACAAATTCTGAAAATCTTGTACGACTTTTTGAAAAGTGCTATAGGATTCATTCGTTGATAAATCACCAATATGCTGACTGACGAAAACATTATTTCCGACTTTCAAAGCCACAGAATTTTTCAAGTGACCGCCGACTGCTAAAACATCCTTGGCATCCGAGCTATTAACCTGTATTGGAAGCGGGGCATATCCTCTAGCGCGTCTAAGAACCATTTCCCGTCCATCAATAATACGGACAATTGAATCATCGGTGTGCCTAACAATAGGACGATTATGTAGAAGAAAATAATCTGCGATTCCTCTTAATCGAGTAAGTGCTTCAAGTTCATCAGTGCACATCGGTTCTTCAGATAGATTTCCGCTTGTTGCAACAATTGGAAAATTTAATTCACACATTAATAAATGATGAAGCGGAGTATAGGGAAGCATTGCACCAAGATATGGATTGTTGGGTGCAATATCGTTTGAAAGTGCAGAATGTGGAATCCGGAGTGCGGAATTAAGGGAAGGATCAGTATTCCGGTTTTGGAACCTGACACTCTGATTTTTTTTGAGTAGAACGATGGGTGCTTCTGCCGAGCATAATAATCTCTTTTCTAACGCGGAGACCTCGCAGTACTTTTCGATTGAATCCAAATCTTTGAACATAAGGGCAAAAGGTTTTTCTTCGCGGTGTTTTTTTTCGCGCAATCTTTTTACTGCCTCATCATTTCGGGCATCAACGATCAAATGAAATCCACTCAATCCTTTTAATGCAATTATTTTACCTGCTACAATTTTTTCAATAGTGATCATAATTGATTCTTCATCACTGCAAATAGTTTCACCTGAATCACTCCATAGTTCGATATGCGGTCCGCATTTAGTACATGCAATCGGCTGAGCATGGAATCTTCTATCTAAAGGATTTTCATATTCTCCCCTGCATTCTTCACACATTTCAAATACTTTCATTGAAGTATTTGGCCGGTCATAAGGGATTGATTCAATAATTGAAAATCTTGGTCCGCAGTTAGTACAATTGATGAATGGATATCGAAATCGTCTGTCATTAGGATCAAACATTTCAGCTAAACAATCCTGGCAAACAGCAATATCCGGAAGTATAATTGTTGTTTTCAATCCGCTTGATTCACTTTTTACAATTTCAAATTTGTCATAACCCCTCGGATCAAGAAAAGAAAATTCTAAGCTTGTGATTACAGAGATTGGAGGTTTCTCTTTTTCAATTCTAAGAATAAATTCATCGAGTTTAGATTTCGTACCTTCAGCTTCGATGAAAACCCCGAGCGGAGAATTATTTACAAAACCAGTAAGCTTCAATTCAGAAGCAAGGCGGTAAATGAATGGTCTGAATCCAACTCCCTGCACAGCACCGCGGATGATAATCTTGGCGAGTAAAGTCATTTACGAATTAGATTCGATTTGAGCCAAGTAATCCAATTTTCAATGCCCTTATCGGTCGTACACGATGTTTCAAAGACTATTAGATTAGGATTGATAGATAAAGCATTTTTCTTTAGTTCATCAAGCGAACAATTTAAGTAAGGAACAAGGTCAATTTTATTTATAACAAGCGCAGAGGCATTTCTGAACATTGCTGGATATTTGAGCGGTTTATCGTCTCCCTCTGTTGTGCTAACTACAACAACTTTGAGATCTTCTCCAAGGTCATATCCAGAAGGACAAACAAGATTCCCGACATTTTCAATGATTAGAAGTTCTCCAGATAACTCTTCAAGCTGAGCAAGTGCATCACGCACCAAAACGGCTTCAAGATGACATGCGCCATGCGTAACAATTTGAACAACCGGGATACCAAATTTTGCAACCCTTTCTGCATCCAAGCTTGTTTGCAAATCTCCCTCGATTACTGAAATCTTCATTTTATCCTTAGCGAGTGCGATTGTTCTTTCGACTAGACTTGTCTTGCCAGAGCCAGGGGAGCTAACGAGATTAATAACGAATAAGTTTTTTTCTTTAAAGAGTTTTCGATTCTGATCAGCTATGGCGTCATTCTTCTCTAAAATTTTTCTTTCAACAGTAATTACACTCATTTGCTCCCCTCTGGATCATTAAGTTCAATTTCAAGTACATTTAATTCTCTGCCGCTCTGAATTTTTAAGTTGAAGCCGCTACAATTTGGGCAGACAAAAATCGTATCTTCGAGTTCAGAATTCTTATTACAATCTGCACAAAAAACTACAAGTGGAATACTTTGGATTTCGAGTTTGGTACCGTCAAGATTTGTATTCGCTGTAATCGCTTCAAAGCAAAACTCGAGTGAGTCGGTAAGCACATTACTCAATTTTCCAATGGCAACTTTCACAGAACGGACAGAATTAGTTTCACCTTCAGATATGTGCTGATTGACGATATTTACTATTTCTTGTGCTATTGAAAGTTCGTGCATTTCACTCAAAAATTTTATCTCCAAGATAAATCAATAAAGCACAGTGTGCAAGTTCCAACCGTCGGTTATTGACTAAATGCAAATAAAAAGATAACTTATCAACAACATTTGGGAGACTAAAATGAAAAATATACTTGGCAATATATTTTTCTGGTTGTTTCTAATTCTTGGGAATTTCAATGCTTACTCACAATTCTCATCAATCACAAAATTCCAACATTCAGATGCAAATATAAGAGAGACTCATCCAGTCGTCATTTCTTCGACTAAGATTTTAATGACTTTTGAAAAGCTTGATTCTATTTTCACTTCTTTAAGCACAGATGGAGGAAATACTTGGCAGACACCAAAATATGTAATTAGAATGCCAAAAACACATTGGCCGTATACAGCATTAAGGACAAACACTGGGAGAATTTTACTCGCGTATTCCACAAACTCTGCGATTAATATTTATTATTCTGATGACGATGGATTAACATGGAATTGGCCAACCGTTACAATGCCAGATCCAAGGGGCGTACAAGAAATATCAATTGCTCAATCCTCGGATAATACTATTTGGTTGAGCTATGGAATTCCTGAACAAGTGTATTATAGAAAAAGTACTGACGACGGAATGACATGGCTGGCAGACCAAACATTTTCCGCTGAATCTTGGATTGAAAGATATCTAACGATCATCGAGACAACAACGAATAATTACATCGGAATTTTTCAGGATAATTCATCGGGTAATTTTGATTTCTATAAGAAGGTTAGCACTGATAACGGGAATACTTGGTCTGCCGCAACAAAAATATTAGGCAGCTCACTTAATGAAGAAAGACCAAGAGTTTTAAAGTCGAATGATGGAACTTTATGGGTAGTATACCAGATGCAAAAACCAACTGTCCTTCCAGATTTCAAGCAGTACGACATTTATTACACTAAGAGCACTGACAATGGCATTACTTGGCAGACAAGCACGCAATTCACACGTTACATTCATGACGATTATTTTGCAAGTGCCGTAATATTTGGAAATTCTCCATTCATTACATTTAGAACATTTCAACGTTTTCCCGACCAGCCTCTACACTGTATTGCGCTGGCGATTATCAATCAGACCTTGGATATAAATCCACCTCCGTTTATCTATTCGGCTGCTGCTTATTTTCCTGATGAATATCATCCAATACTTTTACGTGCGATTGCAATAGATGATGATGCAATTGCTAATGTTACTGCAAAGTTTCAAGATGGCACCTCCGCATTGCTTTATGACGATGGAACTCATGGAGATAGTTTAGCCAACGATCATATCTTTACTACTTCAATTGATTATGAATTGCTAAAATCTAAATTTGATGCGATGGATGCTAATAACTTAAAATTACCTTTGAATAACAGCGGGATTATCGGAGACGTGTACATCACCATTCCATACGAAATAATTGCAACAGATGTAACGGCTAAATCCGTCATTGTTTCACAATCAATCCAATATCAATACTGGGGAAAACAATTCGATGGCCACGGAATAATTTTCTCTGGTGGATTTTATTTATCCGGATTAACAAATGGACAGCTTTGGGCAAATGCAGTAGCTTCGGCAGATAGAATTCGAGACTATCAAGCAGGCAAAGTCGGAATGAATCCCAATGACACACGAAACAAATTGTATTTCGTCTCAAGAACAGATCCTCCATTTGGCTCATCGTGGCAAAATTGGCGGAATGCAGTTGCACTTGGCGCCTATTTTTATGATGGAGATAATGACGGAATTTATAATCCTATTGATAAAAACAGTAACGGAATTTGGGATGCAAATGAAGATATGCCGGATTTATTAGGAGATAAAACTGCTTGGTGCGTTTATAATGATGGTGTACCTGCTTCAAAGCGTAGATACAACGATGTTTCTCCTCAGGGAATTGAAGTACGGCAGACTGTATTCGCATCGAACAGAGATCCGAATCTTTCAAACGTAATGTTTGTTAGATACTCATTCTTGAATACAGGCTTACTAAGTCCAATTTTAGACAGTGTCTATTTTTCAGTTTGGTCTGATGTTGATCTTGGCGATTACACAGACGATCTCGGTGGATGCGATACTCTCCTAAATACTGCTTATGTTTACAATGACAGCTCCGATGGAGAATATGGAATAAATCCACCGGCAATTTTCTTGAACCTTTTGCAAGGTCCAAGCTATTATACTGGAAATAACTCTGACACTTCTTATAATATGAACGGTCAGATCAGAGGAGTAGCAAAATCGATTGGATATAAAAATTTGTGCATGACATCCTCCAAAGTAATTTATCGATCTCATCCGACGTATGGTAATCCTGCTAAAAAGACTGAAGCGAGGAATTATCAACTTGGATTAGATTATGCAGGTAATAATCTTAATCCTTGTGTTATTGGAGTTTGGAATGTTTATGGGATAGATTGTAATACAGTGAATCCAATTTTTATGTTATCGGGTAATCCAGTAACAAATACCGGTTGGCTTGATATCAGTCGGAATGATAAAAGAGCTCAGGCAAACACAGGACCTTTCAAATTAGAAGTGAATAAACCTATCGATATAATTATTGCATATACAGTTGGACGCGGAAGCGATTTTTTAAACTCAGTAACGGTCGCAAGAAACATCACCCAAAATGTAATAATTGAATACAAGAATAACTTTGGTACGATAACCTCAGTGTATGAGCCGCAATCTAGTACGATAAATCATTTTTATTTGGGACAAAATTATCCTAATCCATTTAATCCTATTACAAATATCAAGTACCAAATTCCAAGCGCCAACAAGGTATCATTGAAGCTATTCGATATTCTGGGAAGAGAAGTTGCAACACTCGTTGATGAAATTAAAGAATCAGGGAATCATAATTATCCATTCTCAATTCTCAATTATCCATTATCGAGTGGAGTATATTTTTATCAACTTCGTGCAGGTGAATTTGTGAGCACAAAAAAAATGGTCATTCTGAAATGAGATTAAATAGACAGGATCTCAATCAAAACGAGTGTAATTTTGTTTTAGAATGATAAATTTTTATTTTTGCACTGTTTATAAACCTTCTTTGAAAAGAACATAACTTTGCAAGAATCAATTTGCATTAACCTGGAGAGATGGGTGAGCGGTTGAAACCAACGGTTTGCTAAACCGTCGTACGGTGTAAAGCTGTACCGAGAGTTCGAATCTCTCTCTCTCCGCTCTTAAGAAGTGTTAGGTTAATTCTTAAATCTTTCTTTTTTACGAGTGGTTGAAGGCAATCCCGACTTGTCGGGACTAAACCGTCGTA
>VGVX01000038.1 GCA_016873845.1 Ignavibacteria bacterium | reverse complement strand
CCGCAGAAATCGCCTTAAGCATCGCCGCTGAAATGCAGGCGATTAAGTTTGAGAAAGATCATAATTAAGAATTGATCCAAAACAAAAAACCCTCAAAACGAATTGTTTCGAAGGTTTTCTCGTGCACCCTGAGGGACTCGAACCCTCGACCTACTGATTAAGAGTCAGTTGCTCTACCAACTGAGCTAAGGGTGCGTTGCAATTTAAGAATTCATTAAAATTTTTCCAACCAATTGAGAAATTAAAAATTGTCAATTCTCCATTATCAATTACAATTATACATTCTTCTGAGAAAAGTTTATTTTAAAATTAAAAATGCTGATGAATCTTATTATAGTAGCTGGACATTCAGTTTACGTTGGGAAAAATTTTGATAATGTGTTCGATGACTCGAATTGGTTTCTTTATCCTTTTCAAAAAGGTGAACCAAGACTGTATATAGAACACATTAAAGTCGGTTGTGAACTTGCCAAAGCGGATGAGAATTCATTTTTAATTTTTACTGGCGGTCAGTCGCGAAAAGAAGCTTGGTTTAGAAGTGAATCTCAGACTTATTGGGAAGTCGCAGAACTTCTTGTATATCTTAACAAAGAACTAAAACATCGCTCAACAACTGAAGAATTTTCTCGTGACTCATTTGAAAATCTTCTTTTTCCAATTTGTCGATTTAGAGAGTATTTAGGTTATTATCCCAAGCGGATTACACTAGTAACTTTTTCGTTCAAAGAAAAAAGATTTCATCTTCATCGTGAAGCGATGCGAATGCCAAACGAAATGGTAACGTTTGTTGGTGTGAACAATCCGGAAGACTTTCGATTAGCAGAATTGGGTGAAGAAAATGCGATCGAGCAAATGAAAGATGATCCTTATTGCTGTCATGACGAGTTACTAAAAAAAAGAAATCTTAGAAACGTTTGGAAGCGTCAGAATGGTTACTCAATCAGCTGTCCAGAAATTAAAGAACTGCTTGAATATACTGGTAGAGAATTATTTAACGGAAAACTCCCGTGGGACTAATTTAATACTTAAAATATGTTCAGATCGTTAAACAAAAATATGGCTGGCATATTAATTCTACTTTTTAGTTTAACATTTTATTGTTGTAAAAATGCTGAGGAGGCTGGACAAGAAACTTTTCGCTTAGAAGATGATATCGGATGTGAAATCACCTTTGAAAATATTCCGCAAAAGATCATTTCAGCAGCACCTAACTTAACCGAAATTTTGTTTAAGCTTGGCTTAGGCGATAAAATAATCGGAGTTACAAATCTATGTGATTTTCCGTCTGACGCTAAATCAAAAGAAATTGTAGGAGACTTGCTTAATTTAAACTATGAAAAAATAATAAGCTTAAAGCCAGATATTTTATTCATCACAGTTGAGGGGAACACGAAGGAATCCTATAACAAACTTTCTGAATTGGGAATAAAAGTTTTTGTTACAAATCCGCGTAGTCTAAAAGGGATTGATAAAACCATCATTGATTTTGGAAAAATTTTTAAACTTGAAGAAATAGCAGATAACATTGTCAGTGAATTTGAATTAAGGAAAAATAAAATTCTATCAAGCACGAAATCGTCGAGTAAAAAATCGGTTTTTATTGTTTCTTTTTCTCCACTAATTATCGCAGGAAAAAATACGTTCATTAACGAATTACTAACTGCTTGCGGCTTGGATAACATTGCCGGGAATTCCATTGTCCCATATCCGGTATACAGTCGAGAGGAAGTTCTGAATAAAAATCCAGAGATTATTTTATCAACTTTAGATTTAATAAAAAATAAAGACGAAATATTGAACCTTTTTCCAGAATGGCAGAATATCTCTGCGATTAAGAAGAACCAAGTTTTGCTACTTCAATCGGATATTTTTCTTAGACCAGGCCCAAGGTATATTGATGCTATTGAGATTTTGCATGACAAGATTAATAAATTCCAGCGATGAATATTTTTTTGTTAAAAGTGTATCATCATCAAGTGATCAAATATGAATAAAAATATTTCGGAGCAATCTCTGCTGGAATTGAGCAAAGATGGTGATAAAGATGCATTTGGAATGATAGTCAAAATTTATATGGAGAGAGCTTATTTTTCTGCTTTGGCACTTACACATTCAGAATCAGATGCACTTGATCTTTCTCAAGAAGCATTTGTTCGAGCTTACAAAGCTATGCATTCATTTAAAACCGAAATGAAATTTTTTACGTGGTACTACAGAATATTGAAAAATCTTTTTCTGAATTGGAAAAGAGACAACGCAAAATTTGTGAATAACTCTAACGAGGCAGATGAAGTTTTATTCGAATCAATTGAAGACGCAGGTTATCGATTAGATCGGGATTATGAAAAAAAAGAACTTGAAAAAATATTGTGGGACGAAATTAATTCACTTGATTCACAGTTTCGTGAAATAATTATTTTGAAAGATTTTCAAAATTATTCATACCAAGAAATTGCTGAAATGCTTGAGATACCGCTTGGAACGGTTATGTCACGTCTATATTCTGCCAGAAAGAAATTGAAAGACCGAATGAAGGTTTATTATGAACAGTGACAGTCAAAACAGATTGGAAGAATTAATTGTCAGAGAGGTTGATGGGATAACCAATGAAGATGAAAAAAACGAACTAAAAAATCTTTTAGAAAAATATCCTGAATTTGAAAAAGAATTATTAGAACAAAAAAAACTAAAGGAGGTAAGCAGTACGATGAAAATTAAAAATCCTTCGCCGGAAGTATTCGATTCATACTGGGTGAGAGTTTATAATCGAATAGAAAGGGGAATCGGATGGATTATATTTTCCATTGGGGCAGTAATTTTAATAACGTATGGTCTGTTCAAATTTGTTGAAGCTTTGATCAACGATTCACAGCTCGAATTAATAGTTAAAGTTGGTATCATAGCAATTTTAGCAGGTCTCGTTATATTGCTAGTATCTGTGATCAGAGAAAAATTCACAATTCGAAAATCAGATAAATACAAAGAGGTGCAAAGATGATAGTTGTTTCTTCAAGCAGTATTCCTGGTCATAAAATAGTCAAGTCATTCGGAATCGTTCGTGGTAACACAGTCAGAGCGAGGCATTTGGGAAAAGACATATTAGCCGGGTTAAAGGGTATGGTCGGAGGTGAAATCGAAGAATACACAAAGCTAATGGCTGAATCTCGCGATCAATCGATTGATAGAATGATTTCTAATGCTGAAGAACTAGGAGCCAATGCAATAGTTGATACACGATTCACAACCAGCATGATCATGAGTCTCGCCGCAGAGATTTTAGTTTTTGGGACGGCAGTTCTAATCGAAAAAGAATAAATTAGATTAATGAAAATTATTCTTTCAATTTTCCTTATTCTAATCTCACTTGAGCAAATTTTATCGCAGCCAAAACAGGAAATTCGAGCCGTTTGGTTAACAACAAATCTTCAGCTCGATTGGCCTCCAAAAAGTTTTGATCCAGAAATTCAAAAGAAAGCATTGATTGATCTACTCGACGATCTTGCTCGGAAAAAATTCAATACGATTTATTTTCAGGTTCGCTCGCAAGGAAGTGTTTTATATAAAAGTCAGTATGAACCATGGTCGCAGTTTTTAACTGGCACTCTTGGAGGCGAACCCTTTTACGATCCACTAAAATTTTTTATTGAAGAAGCTCATAGAAGATTTTTTGAAGTCCACGCTTGGGTAAATATGATTCGTTGCAAAATTGGAGAACAATATCCGCCTGCTTCGAATCCACTTCATTTGCTTCATCGCAATCCAGAGTGGATTAGAAAATATTTTGAAGGAAATAATGTTTCATATTGGCTCGATCCTGGGCTGCCTGAAGTACGTGAATATTTGAAAAACATTTGTACAGAGCTTGCTCTAAATTATAATATTGACGGAATTCATTTCGATTTCATTCGCTATCCTGGAATTAATTTCGACGATTCATATTCCTATTCAGTTTTTGGAAATGGAATGAAGCTTGCCGATTGGAGAAGAGAGAACATCAATACTCTGGTTACAACTATCTACGACACTTTAATTTCGATGAGACCGATGCTGAAAGTCGGTTCTGCTCCAGTAGGTATTTACGAAAATCTTCCCGGTGCGAGAGGACTCGAAGGCAGGAATTCCGTTTATCAGGATTCACGCGAGTGGCTGAAAAGAAATAAACAGGATTATCTTGTCCCGCAGATCTATTGGGATCTGGAAAATAATCCTCGTTTCGATATGCTGATAAATAATTGGGTTCTTAGTAATTACGGAAAACAAATTGTAGCTGGCGTCGCTGCGTATGATCCGAAAGTTTTTTTACAATTAGAAAAATTGATTTCCATTTCGCGTGTTTACAATTCCAACGGTCAGAGTTTCTTTCGATATGAAAATATAAGCGGCAGGAAATTTACTGGCTATTCTACTTTATCAAATATTCCACCAATGAGCTGGAAGGATAATATCCCGCCAAATGCCCCATACTCGCTCATGGGAAAAAATTTACAAGATAAACTCGGGCTTATAGAATTAGTTTGGGGAATTCCACAATCAGCGGCAGATTTAGATACTGCGAAATACTATAATGTTTATCGGTCGGTGAATAGTATAATAGATAGAAACAATTCGGATTATCTCTTAAGCTTCTCAAGTAACTACTATTTCTATGATTATTTGTCTCGACCTTCGCAGTTGGAATATTATTATCAGATCAGCTCACTTGACAAAGGAAACAATGAAAGTATAGATGCGACTGAAATTGTGAAAGTTGAATTAACTAATCTTAAAAATATATTACGCCATTTTATTCCGATAAATAATTCTGCCTTGCTGCCTGTAAAAATTGGGGATAAAGTTTTCTATGCGTTCGATCTCGAAATATCAGATAAAGTAAAAGTTATTCTTTATGATAATATGAACAGATTCGTTTCAGTTCTTTACGATGGCTTAACTAAACAAGGAAGGAATGTTTTACAATTTGATTCACAAAAAATAACTTCTGCAAAGTCAAAGCTGGTTATTAGTTCATCACAATTTACTGAAGAGATAACATTCAGTTTGAAAAAATAACAGAATGGTTGCGGCTGGTTCAGTCATAATCAATTTCGGTGATTTCAAGATTCAACCAATTGAAATCCCCTGAATTTAATTTCCACGTTACCTTTGATTTACTTGCAAATCGGATACCATGGAAAGTTTTGTAGCTCGATGTATCCGTTTCAATATACCAATCTTCTAATGTTGCTCCTTCTTTTCTCTCGTAGAATCGTTTGGCGGTAAAACTTAAAAAGTCACCATTCTGGCTGTATCTAAAAATTCCCGAAGCAGATATATTTCCATAGTTCATGGTAGCTTTTGCAGATAGAGAATCAATCTCTTCCCACTGAATGTAATCCATCACTGCATTTGATGGGATCCAAATTATTTCTGCTAAATATCGCAACAAAGCCCCTTGGCTGATTTCATCTCCTTTTGAATTTACAACCGGTATCAATCCAAATAATTTTATAAGCATTTCACCTTTACCACTTTCATATTTATCTTTTCCAAATAAATGAATCAAAGGAAATGCTTTTACATCAGCTATCCAAATGAAACCAGGTTTTGCTGTAGTAAAGTATTGATCTGCAAAAAAATCCATCCACTTTCCATCCGGTGAGGTCCGCAATGAACCTTTTTGATTTAATTTTACTTTTTGAATTATTGGTTTTCCTACAACATTTGATTGAACAAGCCATTTTTGAACTATCGCAGGCAGATGAGAAATTGATCCATCGGATATAAATTTAGTTTGAGAGGATGCTGGAGGATAGAATTTCATTAATTCATCATTTGTGGATTTGTAGAAAATCCAATTACCGTATGCCAAAACTGCAGCAAATAATATAATTATATTAGCGATTGTACCGAATTTTGCATCCTGCCAATAAATTATTATTAAGACTTGAGAAATTAAAATTCCTGCTAAAGCAAAAATCCACCACCAGTCCTTTTCAAATAAATACATTCCGGCAGAAATTGCAAACAGCAAACATGAAATTAACCAAAATAATCCTGCAGCCTTTGCTGATAGAGTTGTAAGCGGAAAAAGGGTCTTGCCTGACAACTGGCTTACCTCTGCCAGTTTGAATTCTTTCACAAAGCCAATAATGTGAATCAATCCGTGAATAAGCATTATAATCATTAAGAAATATTTAACCATAAACCGTGCCAATCAAAAACTTATTGAAATTTTATTTCGCTGTTATCCTGCCGAAAAGGATTTCACCATTGCGAAGAATACAGGCTGGAATTTTTTAAATTCTGGTTCACTCGGAGAAGTGCACTTAATTTGAAAATCAGCTTTGTATATTTTAGTTCTTACGTAAATTGTCTGAGTAACTTGACCAAAAGTATTCAGTGGCGGTCCTATAAAAAAATCCATGTCATTAAATCTAAAGCTTGAATCAAAATATGCTCTATTAAATAGTGATTTATCAGGCATCACCTGTATTAAAACTGAAATCTGAGGATGATAGTCGGAATTCTCACCTGGCATGAAAATTATTCCATCTATCAAGTTCTTTACCTTATTATCAAAATAAATCCAATTGATCGGAAACAAGATTGAGACATTTAATGTACTCTCTTCATATTTTTGGTTGATTGCAGTACTGTCGATTTCTAATTCAGCAAATTGCTCGTAGAGTGATTCAGACTTCTGTTCAATAGTATCTTTAACCGCTCCACCGATGCTCGGTTTTGGCTCTTCCCGAATTTCATTCTGAAGGAAAACCGGAATTGGCGACTTCGAACGGATAAGACGAATTCTTTTAGTCGAAGGAATAGAATATAGCACGACTATTTGAATTAAAAATGCTACTAGCAGGTGAAATAATATAGAATGGAATATACCTCGACTTAAATCTTTTACTCGGAATTCTCTGTTTTTTCTTCTAAGAATCCTGTCGATTTTTAATAATAATCCATTCATTTTTTTCAAATATCGAACTTTTAAACCAGTTTCAAAAATTATGTAATCTTTCTGCAAAAGACTTCAATTGCCGATAGTTCTGTTTACTTTAATTTCTAAGAATCAGCATAACCTTATAAACTCATACTTTATTCGCAATTCGTCAAATTGACTTTTCGAGCAAGTAGTAATATATTTGATGCCTAAAATTTTAATTAAAAGCGAGAAATATGAAAAAATTTAGATTTAAAATTGTTTTAATCGTAGCACTTATAGCGCTTGGACTCTATTTTCTCTATCCAACTTATGCAGACTATCAGAATACAAAGTCAATAGAAAAGACTCTAAATGAAAGAAGTGAGCTTCTGAAGTCACAAAATCCCAATATTGATGAAGAAAGATTGGATAAGTACCTCAATCAGTTTGAAGATAGTTTGAAAAATGCAGATCCATCAATTAAAAAGGAAAGAGAAAAGAGAATCAAGCTTGGTCTTGATCTACAAGGCGGAATGTATGTTGTTTTAGAAGTGAATACCTTAAAGTTGCTTGAAAAACTGGCAAAGAATCCTGATGAAAATTTTGCAGAGATGATCAAGCAAACAAACGATGTTGTGAGAATCAGTGAAGAACCAGTTGTCGATGTATTTACAGAAATTGCTTCGAGAAAAGGGATAAGACTCAGCAGATATTTTGGTGAAATTAGAGACGATGACGATAAAATTACCGAGATGCTTCGTTCGCAGGCAAACGATGCGGTAAATCGTGCAGTTGAAATTATCCGGAATAGAATTGATCAGTATGGTGTATCAGAACCGAGTATTCATGTTTCAGGCAGCAGAAGAATAATTGTTGAACTTCCAGGAATCGCAAAAGAAGAAGAAGCACGTCAGCTATTGCAAGGAACAGCACTGTTAGAATTTAATATAGTGAAAGATCCGGAATTCACTTTTGGTGTTCTTGAAAAAGTGAATAAAGTTCTTGCCGGTAAACCACTTGAAGATACTACAAAGGTCGACACTTCGGTATCAGCAAGCGATGAAAGTGATATAGCTGAAGACACAACTCAAAAAGATCCGAATCAAATGACACCTGAAGAATTTGCAAAAGAGTATCCACTTTATTCTGTTGCAATGCCGAATCCTCAAAGTCAAACTGCCGATCTTTTTGTTAGAGAATCCGATAGACAAAAAGTTGATAGGATGTTGAATAGAGATGATGTTGTTAATATCCTCCCAAAGGATATTAAGTTTATTTGGTCAGCTAAGTCGGAATTTTTCGCTGAAGGGCAGCCGATTTATCGACTTTACTGTGTTAAAGCTGCACCGGAATTAACTGGCGGAGTAATCACTGATGCACGTGCTACTCTTGATCCGCAAAACAGTGCACCAATCGTAACAATGGAAATGAATTCCGATGGTGCAAGAGACTGGGCAAGAATTACCGGTACAAACATCGATAAAAGAATATCAATTATATTAGATGGACAATCATTCTCTGCACCCGTAGTTAGAAATAAAATCACTGGCGGTTTCTCGCAGATCGAAGGTATCGGAGATCTTGATGAAGCTAAACTTCTTGAGATCGTATTGAAGGCAGGTGCACTTCCAGCCCCAGTTGATATTATTGAAGAAAGAACTGTCGGACCATCTTTGGGACAAGATTCAATTCGACAAGGTGTTACCTCTGCTTTAATTGGCGGTCTCCTTGTTATAATTTTTATGTTTCTCTATTATCGATTTGCCGGCGGGATCGCTGATTTTGCTGTTATCATAAACGTATTTTTCATTCTTTCGGTGCTTGCAGGGTTCGGTGCAACTTTAACACTTCCAGGTATTGCAGGAATTATTTTAACAATTGGTATGGCAGTCGATGCAAACGTACTTGTAAATGAAAGAGTCCGCGAAGAATTGAATACCGGTAAAACTATCAAAGCAGCTATTGACAGCGGATATTCAAAAGCTTTCTCGGCAATTTTTGATGGTAACATTACAACATTCTTTACAGGAATAATTTTATATCAATTCGGCAGCGGTCCGATTCAAGGTTTTGCTTTGACGCTCATGATCGGTATTGCGGCTACATTATTCACACAATTGGTAATAACAAGATTGATTTTTGACATTTTTGTTGAACGTGGCGGAAAGCCCAACTTCGGTTGATAAAGTTTTAGGAGATATATTTTAACATGCGACTATTCGAAAATCTTAACATTGATTTCTTAAGTAAAAGAAAATTTTTCTATGCAGTTTCCGGGATTATTATTTCATTAGGTATTGTTTCGATCGTCATAAAGGGACTCGATCTCGGAATTGACTTCAAAGGCGGTTCTGAGGTTGTTGTTGCTTTCGATAAACCTGTAGCAATCAGCGATGTTCGCGATGCAACCGATAGAATGGGACTCGGAAGCGTTGAATTAAAAACTTTCGGTGCAACAACTGAAAATATTCTTGTAAGAACCGAACTCCAGGATTTGGATGAAGTTCAATTCGAAAATATTAAAAAGAACATTGAATCTGTAATTGCTCAATCGGTTTCAGACACACTTTTCTCGATGAAAGAAAAAACATCCTCAACAGTTGTGTATACTTTTGATACCCCAGAGAATGCAGTTTTAATTGCTGATAAATTGTTTCTTTCAGGATTTCAAGCTGGATTAGTAAGCAAAGAGCAAGATAATCTAGACGTAATAGTAAGACTCGGCATTGCCGATCTAATTAAAGAAGGACTCCGAACTGAGTTTTCAGGACTAAAGTTTGACGTTATAAAAGAAGATAAAGTAGGTCCAAAAATAGGGGAAGAACTAAAGAGAGATGCGATCATTGCAATTGTCTTGGCTCTTGTAGTGATCCTTGTGTATATCGGATTCAGATTTAAATTCGCCTTTGGATTGGGCGCTGTTCTCGCACTTTTTCATGACGTACTCATAACTTTAGGATTTGTCTCATTTTTTAATGGACTCTTTCCTGGATTGAATTTAGAAATTACTCAATCAGTGATTGCGGCATTTCTAACATTGGTTGGATTTTCAGTGAATGACACTGTGGTTATCTTCGATAGAATTCGAGAAAATTTGAAAGTTCATAAGACAATGGATTTCTTTTCGCTGATAAATTTCAGTATCAATAGAACCTTAAGCAGAACGATTCTAACTTCAGGTACGGTGTTGATTGTTACTACAGTTTTATTGCTTTTAGGCGGAGAAGTTAATAAAGGATTTGCGTTCACATTTTTTGTTGGAATCATTACAGGTACTTATTCGTCAATTTATGTGGCAAGTGCTTTTGTTCACGATTGGACTACAAGATCAAAAAAGAAAATTCAGTTTTAAATCTTAACCTGCTTGAAATTTATCAGTTCAATGAATAAATTGAACCAAAGTTAAGGAAGAACAATGAAGATAACACATTCAGAAGCGTACAATGCAGTAATTCTTGAACTAAAGGGAAACGTAATGGGCGGACCCGAAGCAGCAGAATTAAATACAACTCTCCACAATTTACTTGAGGAAGGAAAGAAGAACGTCGTTGTTAATTTAGCCGATGTGAAATTCATGAATAGTTCTGGACTTGGAATGCTAATAGGTGGATTGACCACAATGAAAAATGGCGGCGGCGATTTGAAACTTGCAAATGCAACAGAAAAAATTCAAAGCTTGTTAATCATTACTAAATTGATTACGATATTTGAACATTTTGAATCTGTAGACGCTGCTGTTGAGAGTTACAAAAAATAATAAAGATTTAACAATAAAATAAACTCCGTATTGGTTTGCTAACTAATTCGGAGTTTTTTTTTGATTAAAGAGGAGTTAATGAACGCTATAGTAGTTTTGGGTGCTCAATGGGGTGATGAAGGCAAGGGTAAAATTGTCGATATACTTAGCTGTGATTGTGACGTAGTTGCACGTTTTCAAGGAGGTGCAAACGCAGGACATACTGTAATCGTTAAAGATGAAAAATATATTCTTCACCTAATCCCATCAGGTATTCTTCATGATAAAGTGACTTGCGTCATTGGAAATGGAGTCGTTTTAGATCCAATTGCATTCTTTGAAGAGATTGAATTTCTGAACGGACTGAACATTGACACAGATGGAAGAATTTTCATTCTTCCTAACACTCAAATAATTATGCCTTATCACAGGCTGATTGATAATCTTAGTGAACATAAAGATCAAAAAATTGGGACAACAGGGCGCGGAATCGGACCAGCGTATACAGATAAAAGTGCTCGTCTGGGGATTCAGGCGATTGATTTCTTCGACGAGGAAATTCTTAGATTCAAAGTCGCAAACAGCATAAAACAAAAAAATGTTTTACTGAAAAATTATTACGAACAAGAGAGTATTAATTTCGATTCAGCTATTTGTGAGGCGATGGATTTAGCTGAACGCATTAAACCATACGTTCTGAAAGATTCACTATTTGTAAATAATGCGATCGCTCAAGGCAGGAGAGTATTGATTGAAGGGGCACAAGGTGCTCTCCTTGATGTGGATCATGGAAATTATCCATTTGTTACTTCGTCCAATCCCACTATAGGCGGTGCATTAACTGGATTGGGAATTTCACCTAAGGCGATTGGCGAAACAATTGCAATTGTAAAGTCATATGCAACACGAGTTGGCGAAGGTCCATTTCCGACCGAACAAAAAAATGAAATTGGCGAACAGCTAAGAAAAATTGGTTCCGAGTTTGGTGCAACTACTGGCAGACCTCGAAGGTGCGGTTGGCTTGATCTTATATCATTGAGATATTCAACTCAGATTAATGGATATGATTCAATCGCAATAACAAAGCTAGACGTGCTTTCTGAATTCTCTGAATTGAAAATTTGTACTTCCTATAAGCTAAATGGCATTGTGTTGGATTATTTCCCGATCGACTATAAAACTCTCGAAAAAGTTGAACCGGTTTATTCTGTACTGCCAGGCTGGAAATTAAATGTAAGGGGAATATCAAATTATGATGAACTTCCCATTGAAGCTAAAAAATACCTAAGTTTTATTGAAGAATTTTTGAATGTACCGATTCGAATCGTTTCAACTGGTTCAGAAAGGTCTGAAACAATTTTCGTAAATGATAATTAGAAAAAAAATTCTTTTTATTGTACTTATAACATTCTTTTCTCTAATTAATTTTACTGAAGGAATAGAACAGCCGAGAATTAGCATTGTTCATCCAACTCTTGGTACTTACATTAATACGCAAAATGGCTGGTTCTATCTACTTGGAACTATTACACCTGAAAAAGCGCAGCTGTTTATCAATGGAGATCAAGTACAGGTCGAAGAAGATGGTGCTTTCGTTCACTATACGCAGGTAATTTATGAACCAAACGATTTAATAATCCTGTTACCTGATTCATCAACTCAACAAGTTAATTCTTATGTTGAGATAAAATTAATTTCAAACGGTATTACCACGGAGTATAAACATTATCTTCGTGCAAATCTTCCGCTTGCATCGACTTCTTCTGAAGTTCTCATGGTCGATGCCTCATTTCAAAATCTGCCTAATGTTAATCAAAAACTTATGACAAACGATATAGTTGAAGTAAAAATTAAAGCCACTCCAGGCTGCACTGCTTCGTTTTCTGTCTCCGGCAAAAAAGAAAAATTTCCAATGACAGAAACATTTATGTCGAATGATTATTATCTCGGTGGGGCGATTTTTGGAAGTGGATTTGTTTTATCATATGATACTGTCAGAGGAATTTATGAAGGACATCTTATTCTTCCGAATGAAGAATGGGAAGATAAAACGATAGTTGTACATTTATCCCATGAAACTCTCGGTAGCTTGGATTTCTCACTCCCAGGGAAGATTTCGATAAATAAATCACAACATTATAATGTAGTTGAATTGCTTGCTGAGCCGAACTTAGTTGTAGGAAGAACCGCGCCTGGTTTGGGATACAAATTATTTCTACCTGGTGGAGTGAAGGCAATTTGTGATGGAGAAGTTCAAGAATGGTTAAGACTCAGGCTTGCAAAGAATGAAGTAGTGTTTGTCCCGAAATCTTCAGTTAGATTTCTTCCAGCAGGCATATCGCCTCCAAAAAGTTCGATAGAAGTTATTCGCACTAAAGATGCCAATGACCATGTTCGAGTGGAAATTGGATTACAACAAAAACTTCCATTTGAAATTCGACAATTAACAAATCCATTGAGGTTAAGTGTAAAAATATTTCAAGCAGTGTCCGATATCGATTGGATATTTTATGATAAGTCTCAAGACTTAATTCGAAATATTGAGTGGACGCAATCCTCAGAAAACATTCTAGAATTGATAATTGACTTAAATCAAAAACATCTATGGGGATACTCATACGAGTTCGAAGGAAATATTCTCGTCCTGACAATTAAAAAGTCGCCGAACATATCTAAAAAATGGTTTGTGTTTGGGAATCCACTCAAAGGAAGAAGAATTGTGCTTGATCCTGGACACAATCCCGAATTTGGGTCTGTGGGTCCACGGGGAATAAAGGAGAAAGATGTGAATCTTCAAATCTCTTTAAAGACAAAAGAACTTTTAGAAAAAGAGGGAGCAATTGTATTCTTAACCCATAGCGGAGAAGGTATACCTCTTCGTCAGAGAAAAGAAAAAGTTCTTTCGTTCAATTCGGATGTTTCGATCAGTATCCACAATAATGCACTACCCGAAGGGGTAAATCCTTTTGAACATCATGGATCAAGCGTCTATTTTTATAATCAAAATGCAAGACAGCTTGCAGAATCAATTCACAAAAATCTTCTGCAAGAATTGAAATTGAAAGATTTTGGATTGTATTGGGACAATCTATACATGTGCAGAATACCAGAAACGATAGCAATTCTTATTGAACCTGCTTTTATGATCATTCCGGAACAAGAGAAGCTCCTAAGTACAGATGAGTTCCAATATAAAATTGCTGAAGCTGTGAAAAACGGATTAGCAGAATTTTTTCAAAAGGCGGCAGAATGAAAAGAAGTTTTAGATCAATTTCGGTAAATATTAAACTTACTTTATTAGTAATTGCTTTTTTGATCGCGGTTGCAACTCTATGGTATACTCATACAATTGTGAAGCAGCTTCAAGAAAGAGAAAAGCAAATTGTTACTCTATATGCAAAGGGCTTGGAATATATATCAAACTCTGAAGATATTGGAACTGATTATACATTCATTTTCGAAAATATCATACAGCAGATTGATTTTCCCCTTGTACTGACCGACGCAAAAAACAACGTTGATCCTCTCAGCCGAACTGAAATTAGAAATATCAAAGTCGATTCCGGTTGGACTTTTGAAAGAGCCAAGAAATTTATTGATAATAAAATTATTCAGATGGATGAAGCAAATCCGCCGATAAATGTTATTTATCAAGATTCAATTTTCAGCCGAATTCATTACGGCGATTCTGAATTAGTGGAGCAGCTCAGGTTGTATCCCTATATTCAATTAATCATCGCAACTCTTTTTGTCCTGATGGCATATTTTGGATTTAGCTATGTGAAAAAAAGCGAACATGGAAAAATCTGGGTTGGAATGTCTAAGGAGACTGCACATCAGTTAGGCACGCCGCTATCAAGTTTGTTAGGTTGGCTTGAAATATTAAAAATGAATTATCAGGATAGCAATAAAGTAATCGATACATTGAACGAGATGGAAAACGATTTAGATAGACTAAAAAAAATTGCGGATCGATTTTCTAAAATTGGATCAGTGCCTGAATTGAAAAAAGAAAATGTCAACTCGATCGTCGATAAAGTAATTTCCTATTTCGAACGCCGCGTGCCGCAATCCGGAAAACAAATTGAATTTGCTTTTGAAACAACTAAAAATTTTTCAGCGAAATTGAATTCTGACCTGTTCGAATGGGTTGTGGAAAATCTAACAAAAAATGCTCTTGATGCAATTGAAGCTAACAGCGGTAAAATAAACTACGTTCTTAATGAAACTAAAAAAGAAATTATTCTTGATGTCTGGGATACAGGCAGAGGCATTGACATGAAACTACGCCAAGAAGTTTTTCGCCCTGGATTCAGTACGAAAAAACGAGGTTGGGGATTAGGACTGAGTCTTTCAAAAAGAATTATTGAAGAATATCACAAAGGAAAAATATTTGTTAAATCGAGTGCAATCGGAGAGGGGACATGCTTCAGAATTGTTCTTAAGAAGAATAACGATTGAAGATATTAACTAGCTCAACTCGAGCATCCGCTTAATTGGGATGAGTGCTTTCTCAATCAAATCTTTATTTAATACAATTTCGGGTTTTTTATTTCTCATGCACAAGTAGAGTTTTTCCATTGTATTTTTCTTCATGTGGGGACATTCATTGCACGCACAATTCGAATCAGGCGGGGCGGGAATAAATATTTTTTCGGGACAAGCTTTCTTCATTTGGTGAATAATTCCAATTTCAGTTGCTACGATGAACTCAATTGCAGAATTTTCTTTAACAAAATTTAGAAGTTTACTCGTCGAGCCAATAAAATCTGCTTGTTCTAAAACGATCTCTTCGCATTCGGGATGAGCAATTAACAATGCCTTTGGATTTTGAAATTTTAATTGCTGGATTTTCTTGTCTGCAAATTGTTCGTGAACAATACATGTACCTTGCCAGAGAATCATTTTTCTTCCAGTTTTTTTCTGAAGATATTTGCCCAGATTCCGGTCTGGTGAAAAAAGAATCTTCTTTTCTTTTGAAATCGAATTAATAATTTTTTCAGCATTCGAAGAAGTGCAGATAATATCACTTAGAGCTTTAACCGATGCTGAGCAGTTGATGTAAGTAACCGCAACCAGTTCGGGATTTTCGTCCCTAAATTTTTTGAAAAGCGGCGCAGGGCAGCTATCCGATAGAGAGCATCCTGCTGTTTCATCCGGAATGATCACAAGTCTATCCGGATTCAAGATTTTAGCCGTTTCGGCCATGAAGTGCACACCTGCAAACACTATCACATCGGCATTGGTTGAGGCAGCCTGCTTTGCGAGTTCGAGGCTGTCTCCCACGAAATCAGCAATGTCCTGTATTTCAGATTCTTGATAATAATGAGCGAGAATTACTGCATTAAGTTTCTCTTTGAGCTGTAAAATCTGTTTTTCGTAATCGATTAGTGATTCTAGATACATTCTTTTTATTTCGGTTTTTATCTAACTTAAAATAAAGTAACTAAAATTCCACACAAAAAAGTATGCAAACTTTAAGGGCGTTCTTAGGAAAGATTTATTTGACTTGATTGGAAGTAAAATTTGTTTGAGGAACTCTGGTTATTTTTTTTCATGTTTTTATCGTTTTTGAGAATTTCCAAGTGATGATTTGCAAAAATGAAATATTATCATAGTCAACTATCTAATTTTTTATGCAAAATTGAGGATTTTGGTTTGGTACAAATATTGAGTTCTTTGTGCAGACGACTAAATTTGTGCACTACATGTTGATAAAATGAGTAGTAAAATGATTTGTCGTCTAGTGTTACTACCCTTATTTTGTGTTACCCTTATTACCCTCCACTAAAACGTAACTCTAAGCTGCCGAGGTTAGCCCTCCACCTCGGCAGCCCCTCTTTTGCCAAGTAGAGTCAGGATTGAGAATTTCTTCTATTCCTTTTCTCAGTATTGAATTTATTTCTTGCTTTTTGTTAAAAAAATGCACAAATAATGGAAAAAATCATGGTATATTAATTGTTACTAAGTAAGAACTAAATGCTTATGTCATAAAAATTAATCAATAAAAAAGGAGGAGGTAGAATGCGAAATTCTACATTGATCTTAACTTTTGCAGCTTGTGTAATGATTTTTGCACAGCCTGCATCCGCTCAGCTTTGGTCCGATTATGCAGGAAAAGCTTCCTGTGTTGGGTGTCATACTTCAATTAAACCAATCGATTTTACAGAATTTGAAAAATCCGGCCATCCATGGAAAATTCAAAAAATTGATCGTTCGAAAGTAGTTGGTGGAGTTTATAAACCATTTCCAGCAGGTACAAATGAAGAAGGTGTTCCTTTGGCACCGGAAGTAACTGCTTTAGGTTTCAGCTATACAGCGGCAGATACTAACATTGGATTTATGATTGGTGGATATGGTTGGAAAGCCCGCTGGATGAGCAAAGATGGTTACATCTACGAAGGAACAAAAGGACAGTATAATATAGGTACACACCATCCAACTTTAAAAGGACACAGCTCTTATAACGCATCGAACGTCGGCAATGCTGTATTTGCACTTCGTACACCAACAGGTGCATTATACAATTGTGGTGCCTGCCATACAACAGGATGGAAACCATACAATGCATCAACTCAGCCAACGAGATTCGAAGGTCGTCCTGGTTTTGATGGTAACTTTTTTGAGTATGGAGTGCAATGCGAAGGCTGCCACGGTCCCTCAAAGGCACATACTACAAATCCAACAATTAAACCAACAATCGATGGTTTTGAGGGATGTAAATCATGTCATGCTCGCGGTCAAGGTACAAGAATTCCAGTTAAATCCGACAAACAATTTCTTGATCATAGAGAACAATACGATCAAATGTTATTCACAAAACATCGTCGCAACGCCAACATGAAATGTACAACTTGTCATAATCCTCATAAGAGTACAATTTATGATCGCGGTGGATTGAAAACTGCTGGTAAAACATGTCAACCTTGTCATGCAGGCAAAGCAATCAATATCGTTGTTAATGGAACTCCAATTTCTCACGGTGATTGTATCCAATGCCACATGGCTTTTATTGGCAACACTGCAGTTAAACAAAATAACAACCGCGGCGATCAAGCATCTCACATGTGGAAAATTAAAACTTCAGCAGTTAATAAATTCCAAGGTATGTGGACTGCGGATTCTCTTAATGTCGCAATCCCAGCAGATTCAATCGTTGGAATTACACTTGATTTCGCTTGTTTAGGTTGCCACACAACTCGTGATCTTACTTGGGCGTCAGGTCATGCAACAAATATTCACGGAAAAACAATTGTAGTGAGTGTTGGCAGCGAAGAAAAAGTACCAAGTGCTTACTTCATCAGTCAAAATTATCCGAATCCATTTAACCCAACAACATCTATTCGATTTGGTGTACCAGAAAGTGATCAAGTCAGAATCAGTGTATATAACTCAATTGGAGAACTTGTTTCAACAATTGCAGATGGATTCTACAATGCTGGTTACTATACGGCAAATTGGGATAGTAAAGACTTGAGTGGAAATTCAGTTACATCAGGTGTTTATATTTATCGTTTAGAAACTTCAAAGTATGTCGATACTAAGAAGATGGTTTTGATGAGATAATGTAATTTTCATCTTCGCAAGAAAAGTCCGCTATGGCGGACTTTTCTTTTTTAAAACAGAATCAAATTTTCTTGTGAAGTCAATCAGTAATAATTTGTGTGATCAAATCTTTTTCGATTATTTCAAATAATTCTCCTCTGATAGTTTTACTGGAGTGGTTAATTTTTTGCATTAACGTTTTATCCGAAATTATTTTGCTATTATCTCCCAGCACATAAAATGGCTTGTTAAAGTCTCTGCATTCTTCTGCAAGATGTCTGCTGCCAATTTTATTCACTACGAATCCGGATTCAGATATCATATCACATCCTATAATTGCAGCATCGATTTGCTGAACAGTTTCTTTTAATTGGGAATCTTCTCTAAGCTTTGCATCAATCTCAATGCTTTTTAGTTTTGAATAAAATGTTTTTCCTTCTCCGCATGGCTGCGATTCAAGAATGAATATGGCAAACTTTTGATTGTTATTTTGCGCAAACTGAAAATATTTGAAGAGTGTATGACTATTTGAAATTGATATTATTCGATTATGATTTTGCAAAATGAATTGTGCATTCTGATAGATACGTTTGAACTTTGCTTTCAAGTCAGAATTGAATTTCTTTGCAAATCGGACTATCTCATCAATTGAATTACTTGCCAATAAACTATATAATTCCAAAAGATAAGTTTGAATGCCAGCAAACAGAGGAAATTGTGTATCAATTTCTTTGATTGCGGATTTTAGTTCACTCAATTTATAGTTGTGCGTGATAATGAAGGAATTAATTTTTTCCAGGATTTCCGCACTGCCGGATTCCGTATCATTGAGAATCGATTTTAGTTCATTGAGTGCTGTTTGTTCCATCTGAGACCAAGTAAATTTTGTTTGAAAATAAAATAAATGAATTGTTTATATTCATTCAGAAAAATTCTAACTTTCGCAAAGAACTGATTCAATTATCTAAAATAAATTAATCTTATAAAAAATATGAATAAAAAATCAGTTATAAAAAGTATCGTAATTCTATCATTATTGGCGGTTGCTTTAGTTCCTCAAATTTCATTCGCCCAAACAGATTTTTGGGATATTCTTAAAAAAGAATCAATCCTTCCAGAGATCGCTGGTTCTACAAGTGTTTGGCAGACGATAATTTCTTTCTTCCTCGCGGGACTGCTTGGTGCATTAGTTTCCTACAGAAGAAATATTGACACTTATGGGTTTGCGGTTATGGAGGCGCATGTTATTCTAAGTTTTGCTGCCGCTTTAATGATGATGATAATCGGAACTGAAATTGCCCGTGCATTTGGATTGATGGGTGCTGCAACTATTGTACGATATAGATATAGTCTCAACAATCCGCGTGAAGCAAGTTCATTAGTTATTGCACTCGGATTGGGAATGGCATGCGGTGTCGGGCTGTATTTATTAGCAATCATCGGAGCTTTGTTTGCACGAATAGCATTTAATCTTTTTGATTTTCTTCCCGATTTCGTAATAAATATATTTTTTAATGTACGCCAGATTTTCATTCTTAAACTTGCTATTCCTTCTTTAGCTTCATTTGTTACAATTGAAGAAATTGATGAAGTTTTATCCAATCAAAAATTCAAGTTTAGGTTACTTTCTTCCAAAGAAAAAAAATCAGCTCCCGAGCAAACTACGTTGACTTATGAAATAATTTTGGAAAAGATTGAGGAAAAGGACACAATTACGGAACTATTGAAAGACAAGAAAATTGACATTATTGATATGATGTGGATAAAACAAAAAGCGGATAAAGTGAATGAAAATTTCTCCTCAAGAGGATTTGGATCTTAAACCATGAAATCAATGAAAAATATTTTTGTTGTAGTTTTTATACTCATAGTAACTGAAAGTGCATATACACAATCAAGCCAGCAGCCGACTGATGATAAGAAGAAGTATCCGGATATAGAAATCGGCGGCACAATTCAACCGATATGGATGTATGATTTTAAAGCCGGAGCGTTCCCTAATAATGAATTTTTTCTAAAAAGAGCACGCGCAGGACTAGAAGTTAAAATCACCAAAAATCTTGATGCCGAAATTGAGGTTGATCTTACGGATGCCGAACTCATTAAAGATGCAAAATTCGATTATGAAGTCAACCAATTCGTTAAGCTAAGTGCAGGCAAAAGAAAAATCCCATTCAGTCGTGAACGATTAACTTCTGTTAAAAAGCTAATATTTGTGGATATATCAAAAATTGTCAAAGAGATCGAAGATATTGGATATGCAGGGAGAGACATTGGTGCAAATATCGATTGGTTGTTCTATACCTCAAAAACATTTGAGGTTGAGCTTATGGCTGGAGTTTACAACGGGACTGCCGGAAATTTGCAGGGTGATTTGAACAACTCGAAAAATTACGCACAGCGGTTGGAATTTAATTACCAAAAAGATTTTTCAATTGGTGTTAATTCTTCACAGCGGCTCGATTCGATTACAGCGAAGTATTTTGTCGCAAATGGAGTTGACTTTTTCGTCAGACCTTTCAAAAAACTTTATCTCGATGGAGAGGCACTAATTGGCAAACGCCAAAGCGGTAAGCTTACTGGCGGTGCGTATGCAACTGTAGAATATGAGATCGGTGACTTCTTGATTGGACTACGATTCGAAAAGTATTTCAAGGATGTTAAATCAAATGTGGACAGTCGAGATATAATTACCTCAAAGTTTGAATGGAGTCCGAATAAGCACATGCGCTGCCAAATCAATTACGTTAATTCTAAAGAGTTTGGTTCGCCAGCAGTCAGTGAGCTTTTATTATCAACACAAATCAGTTTTTAAAATGAAAAAAATATTTGTTTTAATATTTGCGATTTGCTCAATCTATTCGAGCTGTGATAAACCGATCGGTCCGCCAATAGATAATACACCTGGTAAACCGAAGGTATTCATAAATGAATTCATGGCAGTGAATACGAAAACTATTAAGGATGAAGCAAATCAATACGACGATTGGATCGAACTTTATAATGCCGCAGATACAGTTGTAAATTTATCGGGGTATTATCTCTCAGATAAACTCTCCATAACCAATAAGTGGAAGTTTCCTTCAGTAAATATTTTACCGAAAGGATTCCTATTGATCTGGTGCGATGACGATACTTTGCAGGGTGCTTTACATGCGAATTTTAAGATCACTTCAATTGGGGAGCCGCTTGCACTCTTTACACCTGATCGAAAATTACTTGATTCTCTAAGTTTCGGAGTTCAATTTGCCGATACTTCTTTCGGAAGATTTCCGGATGGAACAAATAACTGGAAATACATGCCGACACCAACTCCTGGTTCAAGTAACAAGTAACTGAGTAATAGATCTGCTCGAGTGACGAAGCTCTTTAGACGGGAATCTCACCTAGTTTGAGAAATTCGGGAAGCGACAACTAAAAATTTATTTCAGCTTACTTATAATAGATTTATACAATTTAGAACTGACTATTTCCGGGAATTCAGATTCAAACAGCTTTTGTTTGTTTGGATCTAAAATGAAACTCATCTTTAATGATTCAAAAGCTTCATAAGTCCGGCTTAGGACAAAAAATATTTTAGCTCGTTCAAAATATGGGTCTGCCCATTGAGGTTCGAGCATGATGCATTGATCGAAGAATTTTAACGAAGCGCCGAGGTCGCCTATTTCGTAGTAAGCCAAAGCAAGATCAAAATGTACATCAGTATTTTCAGGATCCTTATCGAGAACTTTTTTGTAGCTTTCTATTGATTCTTGTAATTGTCCGAGCGAATATTCCAAATCACCTTTTGCGTACCAGGCTTCAATATTTTCCGAAGTCACTTCAATTGCTTTATTAAAATCCTTGAAAGCTAAATGATATTTTCCTAAGGAGTCGTAACAAAATCCTCGTGAAAGATACGATTCGTAATGCTCTGCATTTATCTCAATTGCTTTGTCAAATGATTTAATTGCTCTTAAAAATTCTTCCTGTTCTTCATAACAGCAGCCGAGGTTGTACCAAGCTGTGAAATCGTCAGGTTCCAATTGAATTGTGGTCTTATAAGCTTCTATTGCATTTTCAAGTTTTCCGAGATAGGAATAAGCATTCCCCTTGTTGAAATACGCAGAAGCGAAATTATCATTGATAGCAATTGCAAAATCGTAGCATTCAATCGCTTTCTGCCATTGATTGTAGCGTGAATAGGTTATTCCAAGATTATACCATGCATGGTGATTGTAAGGATCAATATCGAGAAGTTTTTTATATGTGTTTATTGCTTCATTAAATCTTTCAAGTGAATCAAAGCAGAAAGCCAGTTCGTATAACGCTTCAATATTTTCAGGATCGTGTTGAAGATTATCGTTTAGAAACTGAATCGCTCTTTCGAAGTTTCCTGATTTTTGGTACGACAGCGCTAAATTTAGTATTACTTCGTCATTGCCAGGTGCAAGCGTTAGTGCGTGCTGAAAAGCTTCAGCGGCTTCACTGTAGTTATTAAGATTCTCATAAGCGATGCCAAGATTATTCAGAGTCTCATAGTCAAGCGGATTGAGCGAATAAGCTTTTCTGTAAGATTCAACGGCTTCTTCATACTGCTCTAAGTTATTTAAGAGAATTCCTCTTTTTTGCCAGCCATCAGAATTGTACGGAGCTTGAGCTACTAAAATATTGGATAGTTTTATTCCGATTTCATTTTCTTCAAGGTCGATTGCGATTTGTATGTTCTCTTCAAGTGTATCGATATCACTGACGAAAGCATTCGCCTCAAGAGATTCTAAATATTCCTTTAAGGAAAGAACTACTTGCTCAATTTCGTAATCTTTTTTTCCTTCGCCGCGGGTTTCGTCCTGCTCCGACCAAAAATCGTCGGGAAAATTTGTCATATTTTTTTCTGAAAATAATTTTGGACTAAGCTAACCAATCGGAAAGATAAATTCAAATATTGATTTGATGACAAAATTAAATTGCTTATTACTTTATCTTGCAAAAAAAATATTTTGACTTCTAACTTTAAGAAGAGTTAAATCAATCCACGGACTAGCTTCAACAGGAAACAATGAAGCATCACTCTCATCATTATTAATCTTACTTGAAACGGAACGAATAAAAATAGTTCTACGATAGAACAAATCATCGGAAATATAAAAACAAAAAAAGATGTGAATTCACTTTCTGAGTTCTTCGAAATTAATGATTGTTTTTAAAATCCTTGAGAATCAAATTATTTCTTCATTAACAATTGTGTCACTTTATTAAGTTTGCAAAAAAAACCGAATAATTTTTCACTTTTGAGAAGGGCTAATTTTCAAAATAAATTCAGTGGCTATTAAAAAGAATGATAAAGAAGCAAAAAAATTTTGAAATCCGATTATTTCCTCCTAAAAAAAACTCAATAAACTTAGAAAATCTGCACTTCGAAATTTTCATTGTCCAATAAATAATGTATTCGACGCAATTATTTTTTTGAGTTAATAATTTAATTCGGTTACATATTTTCAATTCTGATAATTAGCAACTTTCAATAGTAGCAATAGTTAGATTTTTTTACGAATTTTGCGATGTAGAGTAATCCGATTTTGGAATGAAAATTGTGTTTAGCTTATTCTAAAATCATGGAAGCGCTACAAGTAATAATCAATAATATTATTAACTAATTCGCAGAGAGTATGAAAATAAAATTAATCTTCGCGTTACTTTCTCTGGTGTTTTTAACATCTTCCTTTGCTCAGACTTTTAATGGAAGAATTTCATCATCGGTTTATGGATTTGAACGTGCCGAGGCACAAGGCGTAGAGAACCAGTATCTCCGTTCATTTCAAATGGTAAACTTGAATCTAAATCAAAACAATGTTTCACTCAGAACTGCCTTCAATTTTGAAAAAGATTTGTTGAAAAAGTTCGACTACGATCCCAGAGTCAGAGTTTATAATCTCTATTTTGAAGCCAGAAATCTTTTTGATTTTGCCACACTGAAGATAGGTCGTCAACCACTTTTTCATTCTGTAGCGAGTGGGATTTTTGATGGTGCTGCACTTGAGTTAAAATATGAAAACTTCAAATTATCGACCTACTACGGTGGAAATGTTCCCGCATATCAAAAACTAAAAATGACCGACAAGTTTAGTGAAGATTATTTATTCGGTTTGAAATTTGCCACAAGTGCAATAGAAAATCTTCATTTTGCTCTTGGGTATATCAACAAGAATTTTAAGCAGGAAGAGTATTCTGCAGTTAGGTTAGATGATCTATTCAATGCCGATACACTTCTAATAAAAAGAGGTGCAAGCCAATTCAAACTTCTGTCAGCAGAACTTGGATATGAGTTCACCGATAACCTTTCAGTTGACACCCGCTTGGATTACGATTTAAATTATAAAAAGCCCACAAAGATTGAAGCAACTGCTTCATTCAATCCAATGAAAAATATGGGATTGAATTTGTATTACAACATGCGAGAGCCGCTAATCCGTTATAATTCATACTTCACAATATTTGAAGCTGCAGTTGAAAATTCTCAGGAGGTTGAAGCAGGAGTTGATTACCGATTTAATTCATTCTTGACTGCAATTGGAAAATTCGGTTATGTAACTTATAAAGACGAAAACTCAACTCGAATTACTGCAGGCTTAATAATTCCCTTCGGAACAATTACTTACCGAAAAAGTCTCGGCTATGCTGGTGAGATTGATAATGTTTCTCTTTATTCGGCTTATCCATTGTTTTGTGGATTAGTTACACCAAGTCTTGGATTATCGTACAGCGGTTATAAGCTCTCTGCAAGTGATGAGAAAAATAATGTTCTTTCTCTACTTGCTGGATTTAACTACCGCCCTTGGAGAATACTTTCGTTTGATCTTCAAGGACAATACATGAATAACAAAATTTACAAAAACGATTATCGACTCTTCTTCAAAATTAATTATTGGTTTAACACAAATTTGGGGTTGATGTAATATGAAGATGAAACATTTTTATTCGATACTAACCATTGGAATTATTGGATTTCTTTTCTTCACTGCATTTACAACTGTCCCGTTTGATAAAAAATACAATAAAGAAATAATTAAGTTTTCGCATCAATTTCACAGTGAATTAACCGACTGCGAATCGTGCCATTCCGGGGCAGCAAAAGCAGAAAATTTAAAATCGCCTCTTCTTCCGACTAAAGATGACTGCGCAACTTGTCACGATGTTCAAGATACTGATGCATGCTCAAAATGTCATTATGAGGACGTGAACGAACCTCTTGTTCAGAAAAAGTCACAAATAATATTCAATCATGCTTTTCATAAGGAGCAAGAATTACAATGCACTTCGTGTCATTTAGGATTGGACAAAGTTGATTACAGTTTTGAATCACCTAATTCCAAACCAACAATGAAGTCCTGCTATAATTGTCATAACGAGAAAAAGGTAGCAACCAACAGTTGTGAAGCCTGTCATGTGTCGACTGCAAATCTACTTCCGAATGACCACAAAAAATCAAACTTTACCACATTGCATAAATTTGCCGCTTCAAAAACAAATGCTGATTGTATGATGTGTCACGACAATAATTCATGTTCAACGTGTCATGTCGGAACGACAATGCTGACTGAGAAAAATACAGCAAGCGATTTTTATCAACCGAATGTTCCATCCAATTTTATTGATGGAGCAAAACAACAGCAAGTCACTCGCGTTCACGATTTAAATTATAGATTTACTCATGGAATTGATCTGAAAGGAAAAACAAAAGAGTGTCAAAGCTGCCATCAAGTTGAAGAGTTTTGTGTAAGCTGTCACGGACTTACTGGTGGTGATATTTCATTGGGAGGTGCAATGCCATCTTCTCATCTCAAACCAGGATTTGTAACTTTTGGTAAAGGTTCAGGCGGTGGAGAGCATGCAAAGCTTGGAAGAAGAGATATTGAAAGATGTATTTCTTGTCATGACGTACAGGGTCAAGACCCTACATGTATAACCTGTCACAATGAAAAAATCAAATAAGTGAATATGACAATGAAAAAAAATATTTTTCTTTTAGTTTCAATCGGAATTTTAATTATTTCGTTTTTTGGATGCAGTGAACTGCAGACAAGTATTACTCCTCCATCGAGTGTTGCAATTCATAAAACAGGCATTTTAAACCCAGCTTCTGATAATTTTCACGGCAAACTTGTAAAAAACTTTGCATGGGATTTAAAACAATGCCAATCATGCCATGCTGTTAATTACACTGGCGGAACGACCGGAAAAACATGCTTGAGCTCTGGCTGCCATGCAAATCCAAAAGGACCGGAAGAATGCAATACGTGTCATGGAGATTTTTCAAATAAAGATAGAATTTCACCGCCGAGAGATCTAAGCGGAGGTATTGTGGATACCTTGAGAGGCGTGGGCGCACATTCAAAACACCTGAGGAATAACGTGCTGGGGAATACAGTTGAGTGTGCGGAGTGTCATAAAATTCCTGTTAATTATTTTGATACAGGACATGTGGATTCCGATCTCCCGGCGGAAATTATTTTTGGAAAACTTGCTTCATTTACAACTGCAAGCGATAAAAAGCCAGGCTATTCATCATCGACTATATCGTGTTCGAATGTTTACTGTCACGGCAATTTTACTTTTTATAAAGATTCAACGACCTCTGCAAGACGCTACGCTTATACATCTGATAAAATGGTCGGTGCAAATCGTACAGTGAAATGGAATAAAGTCGATGGAAGTGAAATAGCATGCGGAACTTGTCATGGAAAAGCATCTAATCCAAACGATCCTTCGCCTGAAGGACATCTTCCATCAAGTTTAACCGCATGCGTTTATTGTCATGCTGGTGTTGTAGATAACACCGGAAAGATCATTGATAAGACAAAGCATATCAATGGTAAAATAAATGCTTTAGGAGATTAAACTCCAAGTATTTTAAATTTTGTTTTGTGTTGTTGATTAAACTTAATCAATAATTTATTTATTGAATTAAGTTGAGTTGTTATAGAGAACTTGTTCTGAATTAATTCATTTCTCAGAACAAGTTTTTTACACGTGTTGTTGATTTGTTGAGTTGGTTTATCTTACCAAATATCACCCCTTATATTTCGGAGCTTACATGAAAAAACGAACTAATATTTTCTTGGTAGCAAGCATATTTTTATCCATACTAATAATTGGATGCGATCAAATACCTAAAACTCCCC
>VGVX01000037.1 GCA_016873845.1 Ignavibacteria bacterium | reverse complement strand
TTCGTATCTTAGCCGAGAGCGAGTTATGAAAAAGCTTGATATCGATCCATTCAAATCGAAAGAAGCGTTCAGAAAAAATTATGAGCTTCATGATAAAGCGGCAAAGCACGGCGAAGAGTTTCTTGCACAATGGGGATTCAACTTTCAGGAGTTCGGGAGAGATAAACGTTACGAACGTGTCTGGGAAAAGGGAGAAGATAAGCCAGACCTTATTTTGATTTATGAAAATAAAAACATTGCACTCCTCGACTGGAAAGCGAAACGGACTTCGCAACTGATTATCAACAAACGCGCTTATGATTCATACAAATCCTGGATGGAAAAATTCAATCTCCCCGTGATCATTGCATTCTGCTTTTTCAATAAGGATGAACAGTTTGAAAAAATAGAGTTCGTAAACATAGCCGATGCGGTAATCTCGCAGAAGAACGAAAAAGTGTGGGATAAAAATATAGTTGTTGAATTTAAATCAAAAACGATTAGCTTTACGAAAGAAAACATATTAAAAAGCTTGAGGGTGTCATAATGGAAAAATATCATTATGAATACATTTTTAAGAATTCGAAAAACTCTGATGAGCTTTTCGATACGTTCGATAAGGCGGTGAAGGAGGGAGTGGACAATTTCGAGATCTACAAGATTCTGTTTTGGAATCCTGCGCTGAGCAAGAACGAAGTCTGCATGTTCGTCAAAAAGCTTGCATCTTCATTTCCAAAAATATCCTATGACGTCTATATGTGGGGAGCGAAAGTCATCGAGCTGAGCTACGAGAATGACGACAATCTTGAAACCGTAATAACTTTTTATAAAAAAGCTGCAGAATCGAACAACAAACTCACCGAACCTTACATCCGAGCATTGGACTGCTACAATTCCGATCTGAAAATTCCTCAGCCGAATACACTTGTAAATTTTGTTAAACGCGGAGTGAACAAAGTGAACGATCCTTCGATTCTATACTACAAGCTATCGGAACTCTACGGAAAGATGGGAAACATCGAATTGAAGAATCATTACGTTGCACAAGGGGAAAAATCTATTAAGCGAAGGATAAAAATCTAAATCGGATAGCCGATCTCAAAATAGAATTGATACGGACCGAAGCTGAGCGGACGTTTCAGAAGATCGTTGCGAATATAAAATCCTTTTCCAACAGAAAAGTTTGCCGGACCGATCGGCGTATCAAATGAAACCGTTGCGCCTATCCCGTGTCTTAGCTCTGCAAATTTTACTGATGAAGTTCCTTGCCAAACAGCCCCAAGATCATATCTGACTTTTAAGTAAGTATCGAAAAATATTTTTATCGGAAGAAAGAACCGGTATTCAAGCGAAGCGAGGAAGAGCTGTTTTCCGCGGAGATCATTTTCTTTCAAACCAAAAAATGAGTTCTGTCCGCCGAGACGAAACTGCTCGGAGATTGGAAGTGTCTCATCTCCAAATCCAAAAACAAATTTTGGAATGAGCGTGTGATTCTTGAAATAAGTATGGAATGCTTCGTATGAGAAAAATATTTTTGAATAACTTATCTCACCGCCAAGAATTTTTTGTGACGTTTCGTAGAAGACATTCATCAAAATTCCTTCTTTTGGGAAGGGGTATTTATCCTGCGAATCGAAAATAGAACCAAGCCGTAAGCCGACGAGATTAAATTCGCCGGTTTGAAAACCAAATCCGCTTAACGAACTTATGTTTTGCTTTTCTTTTCTCCCTTCAACATAAATATTTCCGAGCTTTTCGACTTGCGTACCTACAGCCAGACTCAATCCGTATTTTACTTCTCTGTATTCTCCGGTTTGCAGGCGCGACCAGTTTTGCGGAGAAATTTCCGGTGCGTCGGAGTATGAAAAACGATCAATTAAATCATAGAACGCTTTCACTTTGTAAGTGATAAAAGTATTGAAGACGCGGTTTGAACGATGCTCAAGTCCCAAGTATCTATTCCGCAGCCCGCCAAGGAATTGAAATCCAATTTCTGTAGCAGAGCCGAAAATATTTTCATCGCGAATGTCGAGAGCTAATTGCAAATTCCTTTCGTTATCGCCTCGTAATCCAATTCGAATTAATCCGGAATATTTTTCCTTTACTCGGAAAGTTAGATTCTTTATATCATCCGCATCAGAATAATAAGCAAAGGTATTTTCGAAAAGATTAGTCGCGTTCAAATTAGTAAGACTTGTTCTTAGTAAATTAACATCAAAAAGCTGATTCTGCCGCAGACGAATTTCACGCTGAATAACATTCGGATCGGTTTTGTTATTGCCTGAAATAATTATGTTGTCAATCTTTCCTGAAGTTGTTTCGAAACTCAACGTTCCATCAGCAGCATCGAATTGTACATTAGTCACGTCAATGAGAGACAATCCTTTAGAACGGTATTCGCGCATCAGCGAAATAAATTTCTCAATTAAAGTCTTCGGGTTGAACGGTTTTCCGATCAGCGAAGAGAATGCCCCTGCTTCATCTACGAAAGAATGGATCTCTTTATTATTGAATGCGATCTTTTTTAATATTGGTATATTTTGAAAAGAAACTTCTGCGGTTGTAATGCCGTCTTTATTAAAAAAATCTAACTGAATAAATTCATAATTATTCTCAGCAGTTTGGTAGAGGTCTTCAATCACGCGGCTAGATTGAATAGAATCTTTCAAAGAGTAAGAAGCAATCATAGCATCAAAAACAGATTCAGCCTGAGGTGTGTAAACTAAATTATCAATTGTAAAAGAGAATGCAGCTAAGTTCTCCGAATATTTTGTGTTAATTAAATTTTTGATTTTATCGATTGATCTTTTTGTTTCCAAGTAACCAATTTCAACAAGCGAATCCAATCCAGTGAAATCGGAAGAAGAATGTTCTATCGGAGGAGTGATCACTACATCTGCCATTTCCAATTGTTTTTCTTCAAGTTGTTTTAAAGGAATGCTTACGACCTGATCTGCTAAATACCATGGAGTTCGAAGGTCCTCCAACGGACGCAAAGGACTTGTAGTATTTACTGCAATAATAATATCCGCACCCAATTCTTTCGCAATGCTTACAGGAATGTTTGCAACCAATCCACCGTCGGCTAAAAGAAGAGTGTCTCTTTCAATTGGCGAGAGTAAAAATGAAACACTTGAACTTGCACGCATCGCTTCGGAAAGATCGCCCCCAGAAAGTACCACCGCCCGACCGGTTTTCAGATCTGTACAAACTGCTCTGAAGGGAATTAAGAGTTCATCAAAACTTTTTTTTGCATGGATAGGGGCTTGGATGATCGTAAGATTCAAAAAGTTTGTAAGCTGCTGTCCAAAGCTGATTGAAGTAGGAATTACCGGGGATAACCCAACCAATCTTAAAGTTAAAATATTTTTATCCTCAGTAATTTTTTGATCAACGAATAGATCTGTTCTGCGTTTCTTTTCGGTGAATGAAGTTATATTAACCCAATCTTCAAGCGTAAGAATTGAATCGAGGTCTTTTGTCGAATAGCCGCTGGCATAAAGTCCGCCGACGATGCTTCCGAAACTCGTACCAACAATTAAATCTACATCAATGTTATTTTCTTCGAGAGCTTTAATTACTCCAAGCTGCGAAGCACCGCGTGCACCTCCGCCAGAAAGAACAAGAGCGACTTTAGGTTTTTGTTTTGGAATTTTATAAGAAAGTCCGAAGGGGAGCGGCTGTATCTGATATTCAGTTTTAATAGTTTGAATTGATTGTGCAAGAGCATTACACGAAACGAACAGGAGAAGAAAAATTGAGAACACAGATAATTTAAACAGCGTCACGGGGTTATTAGAATTGCCAAAATTTAAATTGACCACCCTCTTTTTTTGAATATCAGCGGCAATCTGTTTAATCTGTGTCATCAGAGTGCAATTTTAAATCTAGAACTTGCCTTTTGCCATTCGCTTGCGGCGATCTTTTGCATTTTCTTCTGCTTGCTGCATTAGACGCTGCATCCAAGATTTTTTCCCGGTATCTTTTACTGGTTGAAGCTCAATTGCAGGAGTGAATTTATTCATATACTGCTGCTGTGCAATTGAAAATAAGTTGAACATGAAATAATACAAATTCAAACCTGAAGGAAATGAGTTGAACAGAAGCGTAAACATAACAGGCATAATATAAACCATTGCCTTTTGACGTGGATCGGTTATAGTCATCTTTTGCTGCAAAAACATTGTTACGCCGAGCAGAAGTGCCAAGCCGCTGATTTCATTTATTTCGAATATTGGAATTCGGAAGGGAAGAGTAGCGATTACATCTGCAATTGAAAGGTCTTTAATCCACCATACAAATGGCTCGTGACGTAATTCAATAGTAGATCTGAAAAGTCCATATAGGGCGATCAAAATAGGCATTTGAAGCAAAATAGGAAGACATCCTCCTGCAGGATTGATTCCGTAAGTCTTGTAGAGCTTCATCACTTCTTGGTTCATCTTTTGCGGATTATCTTTGAGCTTTTCTCTCAGCTCTGTCATTTTCGGCTGAAGCAGACTCATCTTCTTCATCGATTTCATACTTTGCTTAGTCAATGGATGAAGAACGATTTTGATTATGAGCGAAAAGATAATTATTACTAAGCCAAAGTTTGAAATGAAAGAATGCAGAAACTTAAACAGCGGCAGAAGAACATACTCAGCAATCGGCCGAACAATGAATGTCAATCCAAAGAAAGTTCCGAAATCTACAAGTGCCACAAGCGAATGATGATGATTGTTTAAAATGTCGTATTCGATTGGGCCTAAATAGAGTT
The DNA here is from genome assembly GCA_016873845.1 of Ignavibacteria bacterium. NCBI lineage: Bacteria > Pseudomonadati > Ignavibacteriota > Ignavibacteria > Ignavibacteria bacterium. The sequence goes on along the minus strand of VGVX01000037.1, from coordinate 23,242 downwards.
CGTAAGACTTTTTCTGATATGATCGATCATTGAAAGTCTGCTTGAAAATTATTGAATAATTTTCATATTCACTTCTGTTCGGGCCGATATATTTTTTCCCATCTAAAGTAATACCGCCATCCTGATCGATCTCTTCAGGAATGATTGCAACTGCAAAATATTTATTCTTAATTGCCGCCCAATCGATTGCGCCGTTAGCATCTTTGATGTACTTTTCATTTGGCGAGCTTGCGTCAAGATCGAATTCTTCCTCGGCAGCATAGAAGAGAGCTTTTGAAAAAGTGGCTTCATCATGAGTATTTTTCTCGACGAAGCGAATACCGTTTTGCCAATTTACAGTAAAAGTTCTATTTGAGATAATTCGCTCCATTGAAATAAATTCAATATCTGCTTTAAGAGAATATTTCCCTTTGTATGCCGTGTAAGTTTTTCTGACAGAACTTGTTTCGGAAACTTTCATTACAAAGCTGACGGAGACAGAATCGGAATTATCAGTGTTAAGATAAGATAGATTTTTTTCAGGCTTGAATTCAAATCCGGACGTATTTATAAGTTTCCCATCGAGAGTTAAAAACGTAACTGAAAAATCGCCACCCGCTTTAGAATTGATAAGCTGAACGTCTCCGCCGTACCATTCATTGTATTTCTTTAAGAAGAATTTCTGGATCTTTGCCCCGGTCGATGTCAGTTCGGCACGAAATAGATCATTTTCAATAGTAACTATTTGATTTTTCCCAGCTTGTGCAGTTGAAAAATATTGCCCAAGTGTATCGATAGGAGTTGGAGTTTGTGCTTGAACGGCGCGCTCTTCTTCCTTTTTAATTTTTGATGTGTCAATCTGTGCGGTAGTGTCTTGTTTTTTCTTTGGCTGCTGATTTGGATCTGGAGAATTTGTCCAAAGCCAAACCATTAAAACTAATCCGATCAAAACAAATGCTAATGCTGTATTTCTATCCATTTCAAATTCCTAATTAGTTTAAAGGGTCGAATCCCCCTTTGTTAAAAGGATTGCACCTCAAGATTCTCCAAGCAGATTTTCCAAATCCTTTAAAAGCTCCGTACTTACTGAATGCCTCGATGGAGTATTCAGAGCAAGTCGGATAAAATCGGCATGATGGAGGAAAAAGTGGAGAGATGAGTCTTTGATAAAATTTAATTATATAAATGAAAATCCACTTCATTGCAGTTCACTGTCGTTTTGTATAACATTCATCATTCCTAACATTTCCGGCTCAAAGTCTTTATATCTTAAAACATTATTTTGTTTCTGATTCAATCTATGAGAAGAAAAAATTACAAAGAGGGATTTTCCTTTTGTTTCAAGTGATGAAAAAAATTTATGTTTGTGAAGTCTAAAAATTTCCCTTAGAATTCTTTTGAAGCGATTTCTCCATACGGCAGTTCCATTTTTTTTCCCGACAATAAATGCGGCTTGAAACCGCAAGTCGGTAAAATTTTTTAATTGGTAGAAACATCTTATTGTTTGATTTTCGGAATAGAGCTTTTTGCCGTAGAGGAGAGTTTCCTCAAAATATTTTTTTGATTTTAATTTTTCACTTTTTGGAAAGCGGAATCGCTGCAAGGGATTTATTTCTCATCACTTACGGAAAGTTTTTTTCTTCCTTTTGCTCTTCTTCTTGATAATACGTTTCGTCCGTTTTTAGTTTTCATTCGTTCTCTAAAACCGTGCTTTCTCTTACGCTTCGTATTGCTCGGTTGATATGTTCTTTTCATCGAATTTCCTTATAATTCTTAAAATTTAGGCACAAAGTTAGAAAAATTAGATTTTATAAACAATTGATTTAGGAATATGATTATAATTGCCAATTCCTATAAAAAATGAATAAAAAAGCATAAAAGAAGAGATAAAATAAAATCTGATTACAGGTCGGTAATTGAATCTATTCCTTCAGGCATAGGGAGATAAAATCGAATTGGCCGAACCGAACCGTCTTTCTTGAGCTGGCGTTCGACTTTCTTTTTTATCAATACACTGTGTTCAATGAAAATATCATCCTCCACAATTGAACCAAAAAGATAGCTTGTCCCTTTAATTAAAACATTCTTGCCAATGCGCAGCGGAAAGTCGTCGCTTCCGGTCATATTTACGCTGGATTCGATTCTTGAGCCATCTCCGATCTCGATATTGCCTTTGATGATGTCTCCCCAAAGAATTTCTACATTGTTACCAATCTTGAAAGTTTGATGAGAAAAAGTTGAAAGTAAAACATTCTCCCACACTTTCACGTTCTTTCCGAAATGAACATTCCCATCTACATGAACATTTTTTTTCAGCTCTACACCAACGTTCAGTTTTACCCCATGACCGATATGAGCACCTTTTCCGATTTTAATATCAAGCGGAGTTCCGTTTTTATCTAATTGAATTATTTCTTCAATAACTTCTTCGCAGATGAAAAAATCTTCTGGATCGTCAATCTCAATTATATCTTTTAGCTTTTCATACGCTCGCTCACGGGCAATAGCATCCATTTCTTTCAATACACTTTTTACGTTGAATCCCATAACGACAGATTGGTCTTCCGGCGAAACGGCGTGCACAGTCAATCCATTTTTATTGAAGATGGAGATCATATCTGTAATATAAATTTCCTGCTGAACGTTATCGCTTTTTAGCTCGACTAAATATTTTTTCAATTCGTGCGATTTGAATGCATAAACTCCTGCGTTGAATTCATTATTCGTCAGCAGTTCATCTTTTGTGAAGGAATAAGTTTTGCCCTTGAATTCAACGATGTATGGTTTATCCTCTGCAAGGTTTAAAATATCTTTGTGTTCAATAATTTCAATTACGCTTCCGAAATCTTTGCCTGAATTTTTCTTGTTCACATCTTTTTCCGGAACACGGATAATTCTTCCGTAGTAGTTTTTCTTATAATCGCCTTCATAAATTCCTGTCATTACCATCATATCGGCGGAAGATTCTTCAAAACTTTTTTTGAATTTAGCAACCGCTTCGGAAGTTATCAGTCCCATATCGCCAGGAAAAATAAAAATTGTTCCATCAAAACCATTTTGACCGAGCGGCTCCATTCCGATTCTTACAGCATGGCCTGTACCATTTTGTTCCTTTTGATAAGCAAACACAGTTCTGACTTTTTCCCCGACTACAGAGGCAACATCTTCAGCTTTTATTCCAACTACAACAACTATGTTCGGATTGTCAAGCCCGTGCTCACAAGCTTGATATACTCTTACGACAGTTGGTTTTCCCCAAATGTTGTGAAGCATTTTCGATACATTTGATTTGATCCTCTTTCCATGTCCTGCTGTAAGAATGATGGCAGCTTCTTTAGAGGTTGTATCGACCGAACTGCTCAAGTCGTTTAGTATTGAGATTACTTCTTTAGGATTAACTTTTTCTTCCATTGCATTTCCGATTTGTAGGCAAATATATAAATGGAATCAGTAAGATGGAAATTGGAATTTGAGAATGCAGCTTAATGACAATTTCATTAAAAGGGGTTAAAGATGGCCTTATTTCTATTAGTGTTTAATAGTCAAGAGTTCTTTATTTTTGAGGTAGATAATTCAGAGATTAGAATGATTTCCTATTTTTTGTTTTGGAGGAATAAATGTTGAAGATAATTTTTGCTTTATGTTTAGTGGTTTTTAATCAATCAGCTTATTCTAATGGCTCATCCTTCAGCAGTTCTTATTCTCTCTCAGAAGAAGATTCACTTTCTCGAGTTAGATTTTTTGTGGGTGGGGTAAGATCACATCAAGAGGATTTTAAAAGTGAACTTTATCCTTTTTTAAATTTTAACTACCGTACTATTGGGGATTATTGGCTGCAGGAACCAGTTTCAGTCAGATGGTTTATGGAAGGGGGCGTAAATTTTTTAGCATTTTTTCTACCATCTGCATATGCAAAATTAGGTCCTGAGATAAAACTTATGAACAACTTCTATTTATTTAGCAGCTTGGGATTGTTCTTTGGTTATTTTTTCTCACCCTTTATAGTTCCATTCGGAGGTACAGGGTTCAATTATGTTTACCCAATTTCAAAATCAATTTCTCTTGAAATGGAAACAGGAATTCATCTACCGATAATTTTTGTGAGCGAGCTTTTTTTATTCCCCTATATCACAATTGGAATTGCATTTAACTGAATAAATTCAAGTCAATATCAATTGGATCAGTTTAGCTTTCTTTTAACTTCTTCAAGTTCTTATTATTTTGTAATCAAAAATTTTAGGAATCATGCAAAGAATTACTGTCTTCATACCGTACACTAACTCACCCGAATCAAATGATTTAATCAAGACTTTTTTATACGAACCGATGGTTGAGAAAATCGTTCTGCTTTCTGAAAAAGATCATAAAAATGGTTACGACACAATTGTAACCAGATCAATTTCATCATCCGATACGATAAACAGTGTCATTAAAAAGGTTAACACGGACTATTTCATCTTCGTCAATAAACAAACCAAAATTGAGTTAAATCAATTTGCAGTTGAAAGATTTTTAGATTTCGCAAAATCTTATGATGCTTCATTAGTCTATTCTGATTTTTATGAAATAAAAAGTGATTTGAGAGAAGAGCATCCAGTACAGGATTATCAGCTCGGAAGTATCCGCGATGGATTTGATTTCGGGGCGATACTTTTGTTTTCTACAAAAAAAATAAGAAGTGCATTAAAAAAACATGGAAGTCTTGGCAAATTTAATTTTGCCGGCTTGTATGATCTAAGATTAAAACTTTCATCCGAAACTCTTACCAGCAAGAACTCTTATCCAATAATCCGAATACCGGAGTTTCTATATACACTCGTCGAAACGGATGTTCGAAAATCTGGGGAGAAGCTTTTTGATTATGTTGATCCAAAGAATTGGCAAGTTCAATTAGAAATGGAAAATGCCGCAACAAAATTCTTGCAATCAATAAAAGCTTTTCTTAAACCAAAATTTCAAAAAGTTCCAAAGGAATCGTTCGATTATCCGGTTGAAGCAAGTGTCATAATTCCGGTTCGCAATCGAGTCAATACAATAGAAAACGCAATTGAAAGCGTGGTCAATCAAAAAACATATTTCAGCTTCAATTGTATTGTTGTTGATAATCATTCAACCGATGGAACAACCGAAAAGCTGAAACAACTTGCAGAAAAGTTTTCAAATTTAATCCACATCATTCCGCAAAGAAAAGATTTGGGAATCGGCGGCTGCTGGAACGAAGCAATTATCTCGCAATTCTGTGGCAAGTATTCAGTGCAGCTCGACTCTGACGATCTTTACTCGAATGAAAAGACTCTGCAGAAAATTGTTGATGCGTTCAATGATGACGAGTTTGCTGCTGTTATTGGAACTTATCAAATGGTTAATTTTGATTTGAAAGAAATTCCGCCAGGCGTAATCGATCATAAAGAATGGACGAGAAACAACGGTCGTAATAATGCACTGCGAATTAATGGACTTGGCGCGCCGAGGGCTTATCGTACATCAATTCTGCGCGAAGTAAGATTTCCGAACGTGAGTTATGGCGAAGATTATGCTGTCTGTTTAGAAATCTCACGTAAATATGAAATTGGAAGGATCTACGAACCGATTTATCTCTGCAGAAGATGGGAAGGAAATACAGATTCGCAGTTATCTATCACTGCACAAAACAAGCACAATCATTATAAAGATACAATCCGTACGAAAGAGATATTAGCGAGAATTAAATTTAATACATAACCCTAATAGGTCACGGATTATCATGATTGATCATGATTTTCTTAAAAATCTGTGGTCAATTTATAAAAGTAATGCAGCAAAAAATTATTTCAATTCACGAGCTTAGAAAATATAATCCAAATTTAAACGAATCAGACTTTGCGGATTTAATGTTTGCTGCATTTCTTCATCAAAAAGAAAACTGGGGAATGCTAAGCGAAGGATGGAAAGGATTTCATTCAAGCAAGTATCGTCACTACAAATTTGATTGGTGCGGTTCAAATGAATCCGGGAGTAAGGATCATTTTGAAATTAAGACACAATATAATCCGACAAGATTCATTAGTTCATCGGCGAAAGTTGACAGGGAGACAATCAAAAATAGAAAATGTTTTTTGTGCATAAACAATCTTCCTAAAGAACAAAAAGGGATTATATTTGAAGCGCAATTAATTGTTCTTTGCAATCCTGCACCTATATTCAACGAGCACTTCACAATTTCTCACATTGAACACAAGCCGCAGTTAATCTTAAATAATATAGACTTAATGATGAGATTAACGAAAGCTGTTGATGGCGATTATTCAATTTTTTACAATGGACCAAAATGCGGTGCTTCTGCGCCTGATCACTTCCATTTTCAAGCGTGTCCTGCCAATGAACTGATAGCAGAAAATGATGTTCTGAATCACGAAGAAAATTTCAAAACGATTTATTCGAGTGAGGAATATTCAATTGCTGCTTCGGAAAATTATCTTCGGAATGTAATAATCGTAAAATCAAAATCAATTGATTCAATCGTAAAATTATTTCAGTCTATTTATAAGATATTACAGGAAATCACCGAGACGAGTGACGAACCGATGATGAATCTGCTCTCATTCTTTGAAGACGAAGTGTTTTATTTAATTATTTTTCCAAGAGAAAAACATCGCCCTGAAGTTTATTTTACTGAAGGTGAAGAGCGCATGCTCGTTAGTCCAGGATTGGTTGACATGGCAGGAATGCTCGTCACTCCTTTGCAAAAAGATTTTGAAAGAATGAATGTCGAGTTGATTGAGAAAATTTATGGAGAGGTTACGTTGAAGCAAGATAAATTCAACAAGATTATCGACCTTTTACAAACAAAAAATTTGTAAAAAGGTTCTTTGAGTGTAAATTGAATTAACAGATAATTATACTTAACTTGAGCAAGCAATAATCGATGAAGCAGCTATGAGAAAAGTAATCCAATTTCATATATTTAAAGGAGAGCAACAGTATGTTGCAGAAGGATTGAACGTTCCAATTGTAACACAGGGTAAATCACTCGATGAACTTGTGAACAATATCAAAGAAACAGTTCAATTATTTCTGGAAGATGAGAATTTAGAGAATTATGATCTCGTTGCTCAGCCTGCAATTATTGCAAATATGGAATTAGATTCTTTAATTTATGCCTAAACTGAAAAGCCTTTCCGGAAAAGACCTTATAAAAATATTTAAGTTTTTTGGATTTTCTGTAAGGAGTCAAAAAGGTAGTCACGTAAAAATCGTTAGAGTTCTTGAAACCGGCATTGAACAAACTTTAATTATCCCAAATCATATTGATATTGATAAAGGAACAATTTAAGCCATCTTAAGGCAGTCGACAAAATATATTCCAGAAAATGAATTAGAGTCTCACTTTTATACAAATTAGCTTCACCGGTTATTTTATCAGAAATAGGTATCAAAAAATAAATCCGATCTAAAAATGAAAACATTAATTTTAACTTTATTAATTTTGTCCTTTACCGCTCTGTTTTCCAAGCCAGAAAGTCTTTTAGTCCCAATTCCAAAGCCGCAGATAGTTTTGAAGTCAGAGGGGCAATTTGTTTTTAATAAAGACACAAAACTTTTCTTCGAACAATTTTCAGATCGAGCGGAATTTTTCAGAGAAGAACTGCAAGTAGAAATTCTAGAAAAATTCAACATTCGATCTGGCCCTAACCTAAGCGAAAAAAAACCAGCAAAGAACTTCATTTACTTTGGTTCACTGACAGTCAACGAAAATGCTTGGCAATTCAAGGAAGCAATTCGTGAAAACAGTCTTCTTGAAAAAGAAGAAGCATATATTCTTTCAATTGAAAAAGATAGAATCGCAATTTTAGCGAATAATTCTAAAGGAGCATTTTATGGTTTGATGTCTTTATTTCAGATGCTTCAAAAAAATGAAAACGGAAAAGTTATTATTGAGTGTGCAACAATAATTGATTACCCAGCAATTCCGATGAGAGGAATATCCGACGACTTTGCACGCGGGCAGGTTTCAACGCTTTGCAATTTTAAAAAAATAATTCGTTCCCTTTCGCAATATAAAATGAATGTATATCAACCATACTTTGAGGATGCAATTGAATTAAAAAGCTATCCAGATATTGGTATCGGCAGAGGAAGATTGACGCAAAGTGAAATTAAAGAACTCGTTGCATACGGACAAAAATACTTTGTGGAGATCATTCCCATTTTTCAGACGCTTGGGCATTGGGAGAATTTATTGATTCAGCCGAATTATTATCAGCTTGCAGATTTTCCAGGCGCAGCATCGTTAGATGTTACAAATGAGAAAACTTATGAGTTCATTGAAAATTGTGTTAGAGAACTTTCAAAACTATTTCCATCAAAATATTTTCATGCAGGTTTGGATGAATCGTGGGACGTTGGTTTTGGCAATAGTAAATCAATCACCGAAAAAATTGGAATTGCAGCGGTACATGCGAATCACTATAAAAGAGTGAACGAAATAATAAAGAAATACGGTAAGACAATGATGATGTACGGCGACATCATCCACAATCACCCGGAAATTTTCGATATGATGCCGAAAGATATTATCGTCGTCGATTGGCGCTATGGAACGCAAGACTATGAACCGTACGTCAAAAAATATAAAGAATATGGGACCCCGTTTTATTGTTCTCCATCCGTTTCAAATTATAATCGAATCTTCCCATACATGGAAAATTCAATTCTAAATATTCGTGACTTCACAAAAATTTCGTACGATTATGGAACGATTGGATTTATAAATTCTAATTGGGGAGATAATGGAGGAGAAAACTTTAGAGAGTTCAATTGGTTTGGTTATGCATTTGGAGCAGAGTGTTCATGGAATCCACTTAATGTTGATGTTGAGAAATTTAGAGCGAAGTTTTTCAAAGACTTTTTCGGCGGAGAGGAAAATGTTTTAACTGCAATCTTCAGAATGCTTTCGGATTTTGGACTTTCGATCCATATTTATGAACTGTGGCGTCATCCATTTCTCGAACCGAAAGCAAATCCTCTTGATCAATCTATGTCGTTGAAAGTACGTGCGGAATCAACAAAGTCGAGAGCACTTTCAATTCTGAATTTGTTAGATAATTATTCGAATAAAGATTTGAGAAACTTTGATAACATTCGACTCATGAAATTCGCGGCAAAGCAAGCTTATTGGTTTGGAGATAAACTTTTGTACTCGATTAAAATTAAAAACTTTATTGATTCCAAAAGTGGTTTCTTGGCGAAGGAAGAAAGAAAAGAAATTTCTAACCTCTGCAATGATATGATTTTGAGATTAAAAGAATTGAAAAAAGAATTTAGGCAATTATGGCTGCTCACGAATCGAGAAGACAATCTAAATTTAATTGAAAAGGAAAAATACGATCGACAAATTTCATATTGGGAGGAAATGAAATCGGAGCTAAACCAAGAAATTGTTTCTTACGATGCGAGATTAAAAAGCCCATGGATATATCATCCCGATGCAAATCCAGGCGCGAAAGATCTACCACATGTTTCGGATGCTGTTTTTGAAAAAGAAGTAATTATAAAAGATAAAATCACTTCTGCAATGATTCATTTAATGGCAGATTCATATGCAGAGCTATATGTAAACGATAAACTTGTCGGAGATGTTAGAGGCAGGCGAACGCTTTCGCTTTGGGTTGAAAGTCAGAGGGCAAAATTTTTTAATATAAAAGATTATCTTAAAGCCGGAGTCAATAAAATTCGCATCAAAGCAAAAAATTTTGGTAAGAATGTTTCTGCTGGTATTAATGTTCAGATTGATCTGCAATCAACTGTATCTCAATTTAGATTTTACAGTGATGAATCGTGGCAAGTAACCAAAGATGGTGTCAATTATTTCGAGGCAAATACAATACCCAATTTTTTCACAGCTATAGAACCAAACTTTGATTCTTTTCGAACAAGCTGGCTAGAGAGATAATTTATGAAATTAAATTGGAAATTTAATTTTTGTAATTAAAGTAATCATTAATAATTGGAGGACAGTATGTCATTTTTTCGATCAATAATTGTGTTCATAATAATTTTCACCATTTCGTCGAGTGTATATTCTCAAGACGAGAAAAAGCCAGAGTACAGCTGGAAAAAAGCTGTGATCGGAAACTTAAATTTGACCCAAGCAGCATTTGAAAATTGGGCTGCCGGCGGGGAGAATACTCTTGCTTGGCAGTTAAACTTCAATACTAATTTTACATTAGATGAAGAAAAATTCAATTGGGCAAATAAGGGGAAGTTCACATTTGGGCAAACCAAAGTCGGTGATCAAGATACCCGAAAATCTGATGACGAAATAAATTTAGAAAGTGTATTAATATATAAACTTGGTATTTATGTGAATCCATTTGCTTCGGTAAGTTTTGTATCGCAGTTTGCAAAAGGATATAATTATAAAGATACTGCAACTCCGGCAATTTCAAATTTCATGGACCCTGGATATGTGACTCTTAGCGCGGGAATTGGATACTCGCCTGGAGATTATCTCAAGACTCGTTTCGGCGGCGCCATGAAAATCACAACCACAAAAGATTTTCCTACTCCGTATGCAGACGATCCAAAAACTCCGACAATCGAAAAAACAAGGACAGAGTGGGGCTTAACATCGGTGACTGATTATCAAAGGAAGATTCATGATAATATCATCTATTCGTCGAAGCTTGAAATGTTCTCAAATTTAAAAGCTATAAATGAAGTTGATGTTCGGTGGGATAATCTTTTCTCTGCTAAAGTTACAGAATATATAGCCGTTGGATTGAACATACAGTTGTTTTATGACAAAGATCTATCGGTTAAAAGACAGCTTAAAGAAGCTTTAACTCTGGGAATTACATATTCCATTTTATAGATAATGGAGTGTTAACCATGAGGGTGACGAGTTGTTAATAGGTGCCACCTTCAAGGTTGAAATATGAGTTATGAAAAAGCGAGCTCCTAGAAATAGAACAATTAACTTAGCGGATGAAGAAATCGCGATTTATAAAAAAAAACTCATTCAGATTTCCAATAAAATTACAGCGCTTGAGATTGAAAATAAAATCATCAATCAAGATTTATTTAAAGTTCTGGACTTACTTCCTGAAAAATTCGTAGACCTTTTATTCATCGATCCGCCGTATAACCTCAAAAAAAAATTTAACGAAACAAGCTTTGAAAAGCTTGCGCTCGAAGAGTATCAACATTGGTTTGAATCTTGGTTCTCAAAAATAATCAGGACATTGAAACCGACCGCATCGGTTTATATTTGCGGGGATTGGCGATCTTCGACACCTATCCAAATCATCGTAGAAAAATATATGAAAGTTAGAAATAGAATTACTTGGGAAAGAGAAAAAGGACGCGGCGCAAAAACAAATTGGAAAAATAATTCGGAAGACATCTGGTTTTGTACGGTCTCTGATAAGTATACTTTCAACATTGAGGATGTTAAGCAAAAAAGAAAAGTCATTGCTCCATATACTGACGAAAATGGAACTCCAAAAGACTGGGAACGAAAAGGCGATAAGAGCTATCGTTTAACTTATCCTTCAAATATTTGGACGGATATATCAATTCCATTTTGGTCAATGCCTGAGAATACAGATCATCCAACTCAAAAGCCGGAAAAACTACTAGCAAAAATAATTCTTGCGAGTTCAAATCCTGGAGATTTTATATTTGATCCGTTTGCCGGCGTTGGAACAACATGTGTCGTTGCAAAAAAATTAGGAAGAAAATATTCTGGGATTGAAATAGATAATAATTACTGCAGTCTTTCGGAAAAACGACTCGCGATCGCAGAAAATGATAAATCCATTCAAGGTTATTTCGATGGAGTCTTTTGGGAAAGAAATACGTTGAATGAACAAAAATTTTCAAGATCCCAAATAACTAATTCAAATAATTCAAACTTATTTGAAGAATAATTGAGTAGATATCATTATGGTTATCTCTAAAATCTCAAAACACAAGTTCCAAATGCAAATAAATTCCAAATTCAATGAACTAAATTTCAAACGAATACTTTTTTTATTTTGTTTTGTCCACCACGTCGGATTGAATTTTGGTTGTTGAGAATTATTTGAGATTTATTTTTTGTTACTTGAAGTTTTTAGAAGTCACCTTATATAAATTATCAGTTACTGTACAGTTCCATCTCAACTAATTCACAAATAATATGCTCAATGGTAAGATGTCCTTCCTGAATTCGTTGAATGTTTTGCGACGGGACTTTGATAATTAAATCACAAATATTTGACATCTTTCCCCCGGTCTCTCCCGTCAATCCAATCACAAAAATGTTTTTACTTTTTGCTTTGTCTATTGCCTTTAAAATGTTTGGCGAATTACCACTTGTTGAAATAGCTAATAAAACATCGCCGCTGTTTCCCAAACCCTCAACATTTCTTGCGAGAACATTTTCGTAACCAATATCGTTACCACCTGCTGTCAAATTTGAAGAATCTGTCGTAAGTGCAATCGCAGGTAAAGCCGGCCGTTGAATATGATGGCTCAATCTTATCATTAATTCAGTTGCAATGTGCTGGCAGTCCGCGGCACTTCCTCCATTACCGATAAGTAAAAGTTTGTTACCGCGCTTATACATTGCTGTAATTTCGTCCACTGCTTTTAATATTTCATTTTGGCAATTTTTTAGGATTTCTTTTTTAAGGTTGGAACTTTCTAATAAAGATTCCTCAATAAATTTTTGTTTATTCATTCAAACCTCGATTAACGGATTTAGATTAATATGAACAGCGTCTGCAAATTCTTTCAGTTGCGAATGATTGCTTTTATCATCAAAATGATTACCGATCACAATTATCTTTCCGCCAGCTTCAACTTTTTTTCTTGCCATTCTTGGGTTCCGAATTCCTCCGCCAACAATAATTGGGAGGGAACAGATTTTTGAAACGGCAAAAATCATTTCTTCGGGAACAGAATGTTCGGCTCCGCTTCCAGCTTCAAGATAAATTAATTTCATCCCAAGATATTCAGCGGCAATTGCATGTGCGGCGGCAATTTCAGGCTTATGACGGGGAATCGGTTTGCTTCCACTCATAAATTCCGCAGTGGTGGTTTTACCGGATTCAATCAACATATAGCCGGTTGATATCGGCTCGATTCCAATTCTTTTTATCAATGGCGCCGCGAGAACATGTTTTCCGATTAAATTCTCCGGATTTCTTCCGCTTATAATTGATAAAAATAAAATTGCATCAGCATATTGTGAAACTTGTTCAACACCGCCTGGAAAAATTATGACAGGCAGCTTGGTTATCATTTTTAATTGTTTAAGGTAAGAATCAAAATCACCCGACATCATTAAACTTCCGCCGACTAAAAACCCATCCACGTTTGATCCTTCACACGTAGTTATGAATTGTTTTAACTCTTCGGTTGAAGATTTATCGGGATCAATTAGAATGTATAGAAGAGCTCCTTTTGTTTCTATTTCAGCTAAAATTTTTTGATAAAGCATATTGCCTCAATTAAGCTTTTTCTACAACAACTGCTGTTCCGTAAGCTAACACTTCTGTTACACCCGACATAACTTCGTTTGCATCGTATCGAAATCCGATAATTGCATTCGCTCCAATTTCCTCTGCATGTGTTATCATCAACTCGTATGAATCTTTTCTTGTTTTTTCACACAGCTCAGTGAATAAAGTAATATTGCCGCCAAAAATTGTTTGCAGCCCTGCACCGATTGTACCAAAAATAGAACGTGAACGTACAATTATTCCTCGTACTACGCCGAGATTCTTTTTAATCCGATAACCTTCAAGAGAGAATGCGGTTGTAATTAAATTATGATCCATTTATGAAACTCCTAATAATATTTTCAACATTGGATAAGGCAGAATCTATTTTAGAGATGTCTTTTCCACCTGCAGTAGCGAGATGTGGTCTCCCACCACCTCCTCCTCCGACTAGCTTTGCAAGCTCGCCAACGATTTTTCCTGCACTTAGTTTTTTTTCTTTGATTAAATCATCTGTTACAACACAAACAAAAGTGGCTTTTTCATCAAAGTTTGATGCTAGAACTCCAACTCCGCGTTTTATTTTCTCGCGAAGAATATCACCGAGATTTTTCAATTGTTCGATATCATTTACAGCAACAAGTCCGGTAACTATTGCTAAGTCATCGACTTCATTTTTATTTACAATAAAGGAATCCAGTTTAGAAAAATTTTCAACTAATTTTAGCCGTGAAATTTCTTTTTCAAGAGATTTCATTTCATCAATTAGCTGTTCGTATTTATTGCTCCATTCATCAATGACATCGATCTGAGAGTTTATGTACCTTTCAACACCTTCGCCTGTCACAGCTTCAATTCTTCGTATTCCGCTGGAGATACTTGATTCAGAAATAATTTTCAGCAGTCCTATTTCAGAAGTATTCATTATGTGCGTACCGCCGCAGAATTCCATTGTGAAATCTCCGAATTGTACAACATTAACTTTATCGCCGTACTTATCACCAAAGAACATCAAAGCTCCCATTTTCTTAGCCTGCTCGAATGGAATATCGCGGTGATGCTGCAGCTGAAGAGATTCACGAATCTTATGGTTTATTAATTGTCCAATTGCTTTAAGATCTTCTTTAGAAACTTTCTTAAAATGTGTGAAGTCGAATCGTAATTTATCAGGATCAACTAGCGAACCGGCTTGTTTTACATGCGATCCTAAAATTTCCCTCAAAGTTTTGTGAAGCAAATGTGTTGCGGAATGATTTCGCATAATTGATTTACGTCGAATCACATCAACCTTGGCGTCGACAATATTTCCTTCGAGATTTTTTTTTGGAGTATCTATTTTATGATATATGACTTCGCCGTCTCTCTGAGTATCGGTTACATTTATGATTTCATTGTTCAAAATTAATCTGCCAGTATCTCCAATTTGACCGCCAGCTTCAGCATAGAATGGAGTTCTATCGAGGACAACAAATTCTTCGGCGGCAGCAAGGACAGAAGATTTTGACTCAAATGAATCGTAGCCGATAAATTCGCTTGATTCAATACTCTTATCCCCAGAAGAAAACTTTAAGAAAGCAGGAGCTGTGCTGAACTTACCTGCTTCGCGCGATCTTTCCCGCTGCTGATTCATAAGGATTTCGAATTTATTTTTGTCAACAAACAGATTAATCTCACGAGCCATTAATTCTGTTAAATCAAAAGGGAATCCATAAGTGTCGTAAAGTTTAAATACATCTTCACTGTGGATTTCAGTCTTTTTTTCTTTTTTAAGTTTCTTTACGATTGAATCGAAAATTTCAAGTCCGCGATCTAAAGTTTCACCAAAAGACTCCTCTTCTCCTTTAATGATTTCTTCAAGCTGCTTTTGATGAGATTTGATTTCCGGAAAAATTTCTCCCATTGTTTGTGCAAGTGTCGGAACAAGCTTATGAAGTATTGGCTCGTGCAGATCTAGTTTCCTTGCAAAGCGAGAAGCTCTTCGGAGGATTCTTCTTAAAACATATCCGCGTCCTTCATTCGATGGCACCGCTCCATCTGCAATTGCAAATGTTAAGGTACGGATGTGATCTGCAATCACTCGCATTGCAATTTGATTTTGTTCACCTTCGTAATTCTTTCCCGAAAACTCTTCAATTTTTTTTATTATTGGAGTGAAAATATCAGTATCGTAATTTGAATTTTTCCCTTGAAGCACCGCAACGAGCCGTTCGAATCCCATTCCCGTATCAACATGTTTTTCCTTAAGTGGTTCAAGTTCCCCATCAGATTTTCGGTTATACTGAATGAAAACTAAATTCCAGATCTCGATACATTCGGGAACGCCTTTATTCACCAAGCTTGCATCGTCAATGTTATCAGAAAGATTAATATGAATTTCAGAACATGGACCGCACGGACCGGTTTCACCCATTTCCCAAAAATTATCTTTTTCACCAAACCGGAGAATGTGTTTTGGATTGAT
Source organism: Ignavibacteria bacterium (assembly GCA_016873845.1). Classification (NCBI taxonomy): domain Bacteria; kingdom Pseudomonadati; phylum Ignavibacteriota; class Ignavibacteria; species Ignavibacteria bacterium. The sequence continues at coordinate 7,336 of VGVX01000037.1, read as the reverse complement.
GTCGGTCAAGGTTTCCCAGCAATTAAAAGCTTCATCGTCTGTTTTGTAAACAGTTGCGTATAGTCTTTCTTTAGGGAGCTTCCAAATTTCGGTCAGTAATTCCCACGCCCATTGAATAGCTTCTTTTTTGTAATAGTCGCCGAACGACCAATTTCCCAGCATTTCAAAAAAAGTGTGATGGTAAGTATCAAATCCAACTTCTTCAAGGTCGTTATGCTTTCCGGAGACACGGATACATTTTTGAGTATCCGCGGCACGCTTATATTCGCGAATGCCGTTTCCGAGAAAAACGTCTTTGAATTGATTCATTCCGGCGTTTGTAAAAAGTAAAGTCGGATCGTCATAAGGAACAACAGGTGCGCTTGCAACAATTCGATGGTCTTTATTCTCAAAAAATTCAAAAAATTGATTTCTTATCTCATTTGAAGTCATAAATTAAAAATACTTAAATCCATAGCAATTGAATATTAATTTTGGTTCAAATATAAGTTTAACATAAGTCTTATACAATTTAATGGATTTGGACTATTTTGTGTAGAAAAGGGATTTATCTCAATGCGATAAAATTATTTCGTCTTGTTACCTTGATTTTATATATATCCCAAATTAACTTGAAAATAAAAAGTGGTTTTTAACTTTTCGTAAATGACATTTCTTAATCCCTTTGTACTTCTCGGGCTTCTTGCCGCATCGATACCGATAATTATCCATCTTTTGAATTTAAGAAAGCTGAAAGTTATCGAATTCAGCACGCTTCAATTTCTAAAGGAGATGCAGAAAAATAAGATGAGAAAGATCAAACTCAAGCAGCTTATTCTGCTCGCGCTGAGAGTCGCTGCAATCATCTTTTTAGTTCTTGCTTTTTCGAGGCCTGCGATAAAAAATGTGTCATTGGCCGGATTTGGATCGCAGGTTAAATCGACATTTATAATTCTGCTCGACAATACTCCAAGTATGTCGCTTTCCGATAAAAGGGGAGAATACATTCTACAGGCAAAAAGAGCGGCTAAAGATTTATTGAATTTAACCGAAGAGGGGGACGAAATCTATTTCTTGAAATTTTCTGAAATACAGTCTACAAATGAAGTGTATTCTCCGGTCTCGACCAGTCTCGCAGAAAAAATGATCGATGAAACAGAGGTGTCATACATTTCAAATGATTATGAAACTACACTGATAGCAGCTTCGAAGATTATCGAATCTTCAAAAAATTTCTCCAAAGAAATATTTTTAGTAAGTGATCTTCAGAGAAATAATTTAAAAGAAAATCCAGTGGTGCTTTCAAATGTTCTCGATCAAAGATCTAAAATTTATTTTATTAACATAGGTTTGAACAAGCACATTAATTATTCAATTGACTCGGTCGGAACGAACGATAAAATTTTCGAGATGAACAGAGCCGTGAATTTCTCCGCAGCGGTCAGCAATCATAGTCAATCGAGCGTAAATGATTTAAGTACGAGCATTTATTTCGGCAAATCGAAAGTCGCACAAAAAGGGATTGATATTCCATCACAAGAGACACGAATTGCAGAATTTAACGGGCGATCGGAAAAATCAGGCTTCATCGATGTTCGAATGGAAATTGAAGACGATGAGTTGCTTCAGGACAACATTCGATTCGCAAACTTTTTCATTCCGGAAAAAATAAAGGTGCTTCTTGTTTCGGATAATCCTTCAGAATCGATTTTTTTGAAACTTGCACTTGAACAAACAATAGAAGATGCAACGTCACTTCTGGTGGAAATTACTCAAGTCACTCCTGATCTAATTAATTCACATAATTTAGAAAAATTTAATTCCGTAATTATTTATGGAGTAAATGGACTGCAGGATATTTCAAAGCTGAGGGAGTATGTTGTAAATGGAGGAAGATTAATTACCTTTCCAAGCTTAAACACGAATTCAATTTCGTTTAATAGATTCAGTGCAGAATTTGAATTTTCTGATATGCTGGGAACGACGGGCAGATTGAATAATGGTGATTCTTATTTGAAGTTCGGCGAAATCGATTATGCTCATCCTTTAATGCAAAACATTTTTCAAAAATCAGGATCAGCCAATGTGGAATCTCCCAAGGTATTTTTTTCCTTTAATTATAAAGCTGGACTGAAAGATAAATCGATAATTGATCTTCAAAATGGATATTCTTTCTTAATTGAACATAATTACCAATCAGGCAAGATATTTCTTTTTACTTCCTCTTTGAGTCCATCGTGGAGTGATTTCGCAGTAAAAGGAATTTTTGTTCCCCTTATAAATAGACTCATACTTTATTCAGCTTCAACTGAAAGTGTGAATGAAGATTTTCAAGTCGGAAAAAATTTTTCGATAATCTTCAATCGAAGGATCGGAAAGCAGATCAAGCTAGTATTTCCAGATGGAAGAGAAAAAATAGTTGAAACGAGTTTAAGAGGAAATAGTACAGTAATTGATTTCGGCGCTGTCGATATTCCGGGAAATTTTTTTCTGTACGATGGAGAAAATATTCTAAGAATAATCTCAGTGAATATTGATATAAAAGAGTCCAATCTTGATAAAGCTGCCGAGAGTGAGCTAGGTGATTTCATCAACAAAGCCGCGCCGGAGGCAAAAACAAAAATTTTTAACATTTCGGACAATATTACGGAGTCGATTGAGCAAGAAAGATTTGGAACTGAGTTGTGGAAATTATTTTTGATATTAGCATTGCTTTGCCTTGTTGCGGAAATGATAATTGCTAGAACTGCAAAGAGCGAAGTAATAGCAGTCAGTGAATAATGTATGATGGAGAATGGATAATGGAAGATGTAAAATGTTAAATGGAAGAAGGAGAAAGCGGCGAGTGTATTATATGATTAAGCTTTCCGCTGAAGGACAATAAATTGCTCGAGATTAGGTCAAATCAATTAGAAAAAGTCGTTCTTGTCGGTGCAATTTTACCGGGAACATCCCGCGCAACTGTTCATGAGCATCTCGATGAATTGCATTTGCTCTGCACAACAGCAGGCGCAGAGATTGAAAAAGTTTTTATACAAGATGTCGGCCGTCCGAATGCGGCATATTTGATTGGTAAAGGAAAAGCAGAAGAAATTGCTCTCTACGCTCAGGAAAATAAAATCAGTGCAATAATTTTTGATGATGAATTAAGTGCTGTTCAAGTTCGAAACATGGAGAATCTATCTAAATGCAAAGTGCTTGACCGAAGTGCGATTATATTAGATATTTTTGCATCTCATGCAAAAACACGAGAAGCAAAAACCCAAGTCGAGTTAGCACAATACGAATATTTTCTTCCTCGTTTGACGCGGCAATGGACGCACTTATCAAAACAATACGGCGGAATCGGGACAAAAGGACCAGGCGAAACGCAGATTGAAACTGATAGAAGAATTATCAAAACAAAAATCTCATCATTAAAACAAAAACTCGATGAAATAGATATCCAGCGCGATACACAAAGAAAACAACGTACTGATATTTTCAAGGTTGTACTGGTTGGCTATACGAATGTCGGCAAATCTACTTTGCTTAATCTATTGTCGGATGCGGATGTTTTAGTGGAAGATAAACTGTTTGCCACACTCGATTCAACTACACGGACAGTTCGGACAAAATCCGGTTCAACTTTCTTGCTTTCAGATACTGTGGGATTTATCAGAAAGCTTCCGCCTAACTTAATCGCATCATTCAGAAGTACGCTGAGAGAAATCGTTGACGCTGATCTAATTCTGCATGTAGTTGATTCCAGTCATCATAACTTTCAGGAGCAGATAAATGTCGTCAATGAAACTCTTGAAGAAATTCATGCCGATAAAAATAAAGTTCAGATTGTGTTTAACAAAATCGATTTACTGGATGATACATCTCAAATAAATAAATTAAATAATTTATATCCTGGTTGTGTTTTCGTTTCTGCAGAAAGGGGAGTGAACATTACTCAGCTTTTTGAAAAGATCGAAAGTTCGATGAACAGTAATATAGTTAAAGGAGATGTTGAGATAGATTTCACACAATCAAGGGTGCTTTCTTCGATTCACGATTTAAGCGAGAACGTCGAAACAAAATATTTTGAAGATAAAATAGCCGTTTCCTTCACAGCGAAACAAGTAAACTATAAAAAGATATTAAAGTTAATTTCAAAGGTTTGATCAGCTGTCAAATCTTTTTAAAGTACATTTAACTAAATTTTTTTGGAGAAAGAATGTCAATTATTTTAACAGGTTCAGCATTAACAGCAGAAAAACTTGTAAGCATCGCAAGACTTGGCGAGAAAGTTGAGCTACACAGCGATGCATTAAATAGAATAAAAGTCTGCCGCGCAATGCTCGAAGAAAAAATTGCCGCACGCGAAATTATGTACGGCGTTAATACAGGTATTGGAGAATTTTCTGAAATTGTTCTCACTGATGAACAAGTCAAAGATTTTCAAAAGTATCTTATATACAATCATGCGGCGGGAATTGGAGATCCTACCCCTATCGAATACGTTCGCGGTGCAATGGCTGGAAGAATTAATGTTCATGCAAAAGGACACTCAGGCTGCCGCCCGGAAATTACATTTACTCTCGTCGAGATGTTAAACAAAGGCGTGACGCCAGTTGTTTGCCAAAAAGGTTCTGTCGGTGCATGCGGCGATTTGGCTCCAATGTCACAAATCGCATTATTGATGATGGGAGAAGGAGAGGCGTTTTACAAAGGTGAAAGACTCATAGGCAAAGCTGCTTTTGAAAAAGCGGGAATAAAAATTCCAGGACTTCAAGCTCGCGATGGACTTGCAGTGATCAACGGGTCAAATCTTCTGACAGCAATGAGTGCAATCCATTTGTATGATATAAATCGCTGGTTGAAGCAAGCAGAAATTTCAGCGGCAATGACGCTCGAAGCATTAATGGCGAACTTAAAACCATACGATTTGCGACTGCATCAACTGCGTGGATTTTCCGGTGCAGTTAGAAGTGCAAATGCAATTATGAAATGTATCAATGGAAGCGATCTCCAAACAGGAAAGATAAAAACAAAAGTCCAGGATGCTTACTCCATGCGTTCAACTCCACAAGTGATTGGAGCGGCTCACGATGCAGTCCGCTGGGCAAAAGAGCAAGTAGAAACTGAACTGAATGGAGTTGGCGATAATCCCATTTTCCTGCCTGATGATAGGCTGACTTTAACCGGAGCGAATTTTCAAGGAACACCTGTTTCGCTTCCGATGGATTCTGTCGGTGCTGCGGTTACAATGGTAAGCGTTCTTTCGGAAAGAAGATTAAATCGATTGCTCAATCCTGCATTGAGCGTCGGGCTTCCAGAATTTCTCACAAAAGGTGCGGGAATGTTTTCTGGATTGATGCTGAGCCAGTACACTGCCGACAGCTTGATAGTTGAACAAAGAATTTTATCAGCACCTGCGTCGATTCAATCGATTCCGGCTGCTGCGGATCAAGAAGATTTTGTTTCGATGGGAATGAACACAGCAATTAAAAATGGACAAATCCTCGATAATGCTTATGGAGTTTTAGGAATAGAGTTTATGGCTGCAGCACAAGCACTTGATTTCCGAGAGTTCAAACATGGTGATGGAGTTGAAACTGCCCGAAAAGTGATCCGAAAGCATGTTGAACATTTGGACGTTGACCGACCGCTTTATCCCGATCATACAAAAATGAAGCAAGTCGTTAAGTCATGCGAAATTCTTGATGCTGTCGAAAAGTCAGTTGGAAGTTTGGGGTAATTAATTACCAAAATAAAAAACCCGACTTTTTAAGCTGCAGATGAATTAGAAAAGTCGGTTTTTTAGATCAGAAATTTGAGATCACACGTAAAAGATTCCATCCCGACAAATCGGGATGGAATCTTTGAACAAGCGGCTCATCCATTAATAATAGAATTACTTCACAATCATCATCTTTTTTATAGCGGAATAATTTCCTGCATTAAGCTTGTAAATATAAATCCCACTCGAAAGTTTTGAAGCATCATAATTAATTTCATAAGCACCGGCATCCTTCTGTTCATTGACTAGCGAAACGACTTCTCTCCCAAGAACGTCATAAACTTTGAGAGTTACATGACTCGCTGCTGGAAGCTGATAGCTTATAACTGTACTCGGATTAAAGGGATTCGGATAATTTTGCATCAAAGTAAATTCAGTCGGTAAAGATATTTCAGCTTCAACTTCATTACTGTAGGTAAAAGAGCCATCGGTATCAATCATTTTTAAGCGATAAAAATATTTGCCGCTTCCAAGCTTTTTATCATTAAAAGAATAATTTTTAGGTGAATTACTGTTGCCGTGTGCATTAATAGATGCTATCTTTTCCCACTCCTTTTTTTGTTCATCTTTACCCTTAACTTTATATCTTTCAATTTCGAAATGATTGGACATTATCTCAGTTTTTGTCTCCCAGTTTAGAATTACATCACGACCTTTAACCTCAACATAAAAAGCTGATAGCTGAATAGGAAGGGGCGAATTAACATCAGTAAGGGCGAATTGTGAAAATGAAGTTAGACCAGTTAAAGTAACGGTTTTATTAGATGTATTTACAACAGCGTTAGAATATGGTGTCCACACGCCTCCGTCTCTTTTGGCAATAATTATATCATTTTCCGAGCCGATTGTACCTATCACCGCCGGCGTATAGTGCAATGTAATATCGTAAGTAAAACCCGTTCCGCCGGTTCCATTTATATCCCAATACGCATTGCTGTAGTTTCCGGTTAAGGGAGGAGGAGGATTAGTACCCGGATAATACTTAACATCTACTTCATTTGGAACAGTGCCGGTTTCACCCCAATCTATTGATACAAGTGTATTTCCTGCATAAGTATAGGTGGTTGTTGTATTAGGTACTGGGACACCGGAGGCGTTGGAAGTTGGCGGAGATACATTAGGAGTGAATTCATAAGCACCAATATCTGTTGCCCCATCTGAAACAGAAGTGCTTCTTGGATTGTCGTCATAATCAGAATTGATTGATGAAATTGGAATGCCTTTTCCATTTAAAGTCCAGCAATTTGAATTATTAACGTCGGGTTTCAAGTTATTTTGTGAAATAAACCCGGGGTCTCCTGAAACTGATGAGCCATCCTGTCCGGTTGCTGAACGCCAGTCAGCGAGTGTAGTTCTGTTAGAAGAACGATATCCTAATATATATTGCGGACCTGAACCATAATAATTGTTATTATTTATTGTATTTATTGAACCTCTGGTATAGATTGAATAAGATATATTTGGCGAAGTAGTTTTATTAATTGAATTAACAAAAACGTTATTCCTAATGTCTAGAGTGGAATAAGTGCTTTGATCGTTATATAGAGCTGCAGAATATGATGTATCAGTTCCATAATCTATCGTTCC
>VGVX01000036.1 GCA_016873845.1 Ignavibacteria bacterium | reverse complement strand
GCAGATGCATTTTCTTCCAAGCGAGATTTTGATGGTGTAATGATAATGTCTCTGATTTGGTATAGATTTTATTCTGGTAATATTGAAAACACAGAAAAATTTGCAGAAAATTTTAATTCAAAAGTTCTTAATAATTGGTTAAATTATTTACAGTTTGAATATAAAGGACCAAAACCTTGAACTTATCTGAAGCGAAGATCAGAGAAATAACCATCGATGTAATAAAAGAACTCGGCGAAGAAGCTCCTCCTGAAAAAATTCGAGAGAATGTTTACCGCAAGGTTGAAACTCTTATGAGTAATGGCAATTTTAGTCAAGAACCAATGGATTCCGGGCGAGTGATAATTACATCATATGGGATCAATCAGCCTGGCGTAGTTAGTAAAATTTCATCTGTACTTTCTGCGAACGATTGCGATATTCAGGATATTACGCAGAAGATATTACAAGAATTTTTCACAATGATCATGATTGTCGATATCTCGAATACTAAAAAATCATTTAAAGAAATTTCCGGTCTTTTGGAGGAAGTCGCGGCAGAATTGAATATTAAAATTTTCATTCAGCATGAAGATGTTTTTAGGTACATGCATCGGTTGTAAGTTTGAAAGTTCGTAAAGTTCATAAAGCTTAAGGTTTATAAAATTAAAAGTTCATAAAGTAAAAGGTTTTTAAAGTTATAAAGTTTATAAAGTTAAATGTTCATAAAGTATAGCATAAAGGATTCTCAATTCTCCATTCTCCATTCTCAATTCTCAATTGATAATTCTCCATTTTACATTTTACAATTTACATTTTCCATTAATTACCATGCCTTACGAGTTTGAAGAAATATTAGAAACAATCCGGATGACAGCAGTTGAACATTTCGATATTCGCACTGTCACACTTGGAATTAATTTAAAAGATTGTGCAGATCGTGATATAGATGTCGCATGTCAAAAAATTTACGAGAAAATCACACGTGTTGCAGAAAATCATGTATCAACTGCAAAGGAAATTGAAACACGTTTTGGAATCTCCATAGCGAATAAAAGAATTTCTGTTACTCCAATTTCAATTGCATTCGATAATTTCAAAAGAGGTGATTTCATAAAAATTGCTAAAACACTCGATCGTGCTGCGGAAAAGGTCGGTGTTGATTTTCTCGGCGGCTTTGGTGCTCTTGTTCAAAAAGGGTACACTAATGGTGAACGGGAATTATTAGAAGCAATTCCTCAAGCACTTGCCGAAACAAATAGAGTCTGTTCGTCTGTAAACGTAGCTTCGACAAAAGCTGGCATTAATATGGACGCTGTCAATTTGATGAGCAAACAGATTAAAGAAACTGCAAGGCTCAGTGCCAATGCAGGTTCTGTTGGTTGTGCAAAGCTTGTAGTATTCTGCAATGTCCCGGAAGATAATCCTTTCGTCGCAGGCGCATTTCATGGTGTTAGTGAGCCTGAGACTTCGCTGAATGTGGGAATTAGCGGACCAGGAGTTGTTTTACAGGCAATCAAAGAAGCCGGAGCAGTTGACCTTGGACAATTAGCTGAAACAATTAAGAAGGTTGCGTTTAAGATTACTCGTGCCGGTGAATTGATTGGACGAAAAGTTGCTGAATCTTTGAAAGTGAACTTCGGAATTGTAGATATCTCTCTTGCACCAACTCCTGCTGAAGGTGATAGCATTGCATCTATTCTTGAAGCTATGGGTTTGGAATCGGTCGGTGCGCCTGGTACAACTGCCGCACTTGCCATGCTAAATGATGCAGTAAAAAAGGGTGGATTGATGGCAAGCTCATATATAGGTGGAATGAGTGGTGCATTTATTCCAGTTTCCGAAGATGCAGGAATGATCAAAGCAGTTCAAAAAGGTCATCTCTCTCTAGAAAAACTCGAAGCAATGACGAGCGTCTGTTCTGTCGGACTTGATATGATCGCAGTTCCTGGCGATACTTCGGCTGAGACGATCGCAGCAATCATTGCAGACGAATGTGCGATTGGGATTATTAACGATAAAACGACCGCAGTTCGGATAATTCCAGCTTATGGAAAAAAGATTGGTGAAATTGTCGATTACGGTGGATTGCTTGGCTCAGCACCAATAATGGAGGTGCGGAACTTAAGAGCAAATGATTTCGTCTCACGCGGCGGCAGGATACCTGCACCAGTTCGAAGTTTAACTAATTAATCACTATATTAAAATAGAGAGAAAAAAAATAAGGGAGAGTGAATGCAGAAAAAAGGTTTACTAATCGGCTGCGGAATCGTAGGCGCAATTCTCGTAGTCCTGTTCTTTGTGATCTCGTGGGGAGTATCACAATACAATTCAATTATAGTTTTGGATGAAGGAGTGAACAACGCTTGGTCGCAAGTGGAAAATCAGTATCAAAGAAGATTTGATCTGATACCCAATCTTGTCGAGACAGTTAAAGGTGTAGCGAACTTTGAAAAAGAAACTTACACTGCTGTAACTGAGGCAAGAGCAAAAGTTGGGCAGATAAATCTAACACCAGAGATGCTTAGCGACCCAAATGCCTTTCAACGTTTCCAACAGGCACAGGATGGTTTGAGCAGTGCACTTTCACGTTTGCTTGTTGCAGTCGAAAATTATCCTCAGCTAAAAGCGAATGAAAACTTCTTGCAACTTCAATCGCAATTGGAAGGGACTGAAAATAGAATTTCAGTAGAGCGGAAGCGATTCAATGACGCTGTTCAAGCATACAACACAGATATTAAACGATTCCCAAAAAATTTAATCGCTAGTATAGCAGGATTCAGAGAAAAACAATATTTCAAAGCAGCAGCAGGAGCTGAACAAGCACCTAAAGTTCAATTTTAATTAATGAGAGTTTTAATTTTCTGGCTCGGTTTGTTCCTGTGTTTTGCGATTGCCGAGTCGGAAATTCCTATTCTAAAAAATAGGATTACAGACTATACTGGAACATTAACTTCTACTCAAACTACTGATTTAGAATCCCGTCTTAAAACCTACGAGGACACAACTTCAAATCAAATTGTGATTCTTATCATAAGTACTTTGGATGATCATCCTTTAGAGGATTATTCCATTCAAGTGGTTGAAAAAAATAAAATCGGCCAGAAAGAAAAAAATAATGGATTACTTCTTCTAATCGTAAAAGATGATAGGGATTTGCGGATCGAGGTCGGTTATGGGTTGGAGGGAGTTGTTACTGATGCACTTTCAAGTTCAATTATTAGAAATATTATCATTCCATATTTTAAAAGTGGAAATTATTACGAAGGTATCCTAGCCGGAATTAAAACTTTACAGGATGCAATTGCAGGTGAGTATCAAGCTGAAGATGAATTGAAATCACCAGAATTAAAAATTCTGCCATTCATTATTTTTTTTCTTATTATTTTATTCTTTCTTCCTTTGCTAAGGAGAGCGGGCAGAAAAGGTTGGAAATATAATAACAGTGGATGGAATTCAGGAAGCAAAGGAGGCTGGGGTGGATTCGGTGGCTTTGGAGGTTTCGGGGGTGGAGGTGGATTCGGCGGCGGAGGATTTTCAGGCGGCGGCGGGTCCTTCGGCGGGGGCGGAGCAAGCGGGAGCTGGTGAACTCAGTATAAAGTATCGAAGTTTGTAAAGTTTATTAGGTTTTTAAAGTTTTTGAAGCCTTAAAATTTCGGTAAAAATTGACATTATAGTACTGATAATTTTTTTCTCAATTGAAATAATAATCTCTTTTCTTTAGCTTGCAGCAGTTTTAATTAGAATTTAGTGTTGAAATCTATTTAATAACAATTCTTAAAATTTATTTCTTGAAATTATAACAAACTGGAGGATTTTTTTATGGCAATTATGATCACAACCGAATGTATTAACTGTGGTGCTTGTGAACCCGAATGTCCGAATACAGCTATCTATGCTGGAGCCGCTGAATGGAGTCTAGCCGGAAACACTTATGGTGCCGGAGACAATTCACCCTCAGGTGCAAGTGGATTTTTCTCGGAGGAATTTTTCTATATCGTTCCGGATAAATGTACTGAGTGCAAAGGATTCCATGATGAGCCGCAATGTGCTGCAGTATGTCCGGTTGATTGCTGCGTACCAGATCCGAATCATGTCGAAGATGAAGCTGCGCTTCTAAAGAAAAAAGACTATCTCGATTCTCTCGGAAGAGCATAAGCTATCTAAAAATATTTTATGTGAAAGTCGATACACAAATGTCGACTTTCTTTTTTTAAACCATTATCAGTATTTATTTAATTATGAAATTTGGAAAATTTGAAGTTCACTCTATTGTAACTGGACAATTTGCTCTCGATGGTGGTGCTATGTTTGGAGTTGTTCCAAAAGTTTTTTGGGAAAAAACAAATCCAGCAGACGAGAGAAATCGTATAGCTTTATCAATGCGATCATTACTCATAATATCCGACGACCGTAAAATCCTTGTTGATACTGGTGCGGGAAATAAGAACAACGATAAATTTAATGCGATCTATGGTATTCAAAATTCAAACGGCTGGTTCGATGAAGCATTGAATCAGTGCAATCTAAATACAGATGACATCACAGATGTAATTCTTACTCACCTTCACTTCGATCATTGCGGTGGTTCAACAAAAAAAGTGAATAATGAGATCATTCCGACATTTGCAAATGCTAAGTATTACATCCAACGTGAACATTTCGAGTGGGCAATGAATGCTTCAGATAAAGACCGTGCGAGTTTTTTAATCGATGATTTTTTACCGTTAAAAGATCATGATCAACTTATCCTGACAGAAGGTGAATTCAAACTATTTGAAGGCGTGGAGATTTTAGCGTCTAACGGCCATACCCCAAAACAGCAGCATGTAAAACTCACTTCGGAAGAAAGAACGATTTTTTATTCTGGGGATATGATCCCGACTGCGAGTCATATTCCGTTCCCATATGTGATGGGATATGATCTTTATCCCGTAACAACTATTGAAGAAAAGAAAAAAATTCTTCCGCAAGCTTATGAAGAAAATTGGATTCTGTTTTTTGAGCATGATCCATTTGTGAATTCTGTTACGATCACTTCAACTGAAAAAGGATTCGCGATTAAAGAAAAAAATCTCATCAATGATTAAATTTTTTATCTCTCGACAAAAATTAAATAGAGAATATGAAATCTTCTAATGCCAGCTGATGAATTCAAAAAACTCTGTTCCCTGGAAAGTCTTCCTCAAAATCGAGGAGTGAGAATAGTTATTGAGGATAATGAATTTGCTGTGTTCCGAGTTGATTCAAAGGTGTATGTTCTGAGTAATATTTGTCCTCATAATCATGTCGGAAAAATATTTGAAGGTGAAATAAAGGATGGCTCGGTTGCATGTCCAATCCACGGCTGGACATTTGATCTTGCAACTGGAGAATCAACCTGCAATATGAGCAGCATAAAATCGTATGAAGTTAAAATGAGCGGGAATGAAGTTTTTATAAAGATTCCAAAACGATTGTGGTAACATGTCAGACGAAAAAAGTATACGCACCAGTGAACTCCGGCAAAAGCTGTTTGGTCTCGGTTTTGATTTAGTTGGATTCACTAAAGCTGCAGCACTAACTTTTGAGGCGTCAAATCTCCGTACTTGGCTTGACAATAAATTTGATGCTGAAATGAAATGGATAGAAAAAAGATTTGAGGGTAGGATCAATCCAAAAAAGGTGCTGCCTGAAGCTGAATCAATTATTTCTCTGGGATTAAATTATTATCAAGTCGGTGAACCTAGTAAGTTGAAAAACTATGGTAAAGTTTCCCGTTACGCTTGGGGAAAAGATTATCATAAAGTTTTTGAGAAAAAATTTAAATCAGTCAATAAAATACTATTTGAGATTGATGCACGATCTAAAAATAAATTTTACGTAGACTACGGACCAACGATGGATAAAGTCTGGGCTGTGAGAAGCGGACTCGGTTGGATGGGAAAACACACCAACGTGATCAGCACTTCGATTGGCTCTTGGTTTTTCATTGGGACGGTTCTGACTTCAATTGAATTAAATCATGATTCTCCTATTCTTGACCTCTGTGGGGAGTGTGATCTTTGCATGTTACACTGTCCGACTGAAGCAATCATTAAACCGTATGTCCTCGATTCAAATAGATGCATTTCTTATCAAACCATTGAGAACCAAAAAGTTATTCCCGTAGAACTTGCAGGAAAGTTTGAAAACTTTATTTTCGGTTGTGATATTTGTCAAGATGTTTGTCCGTGGAATATTAAACTTCAGACTGAAACCTGTGAAACAGAATTTGCATCTAATACCATTAAAGAATTATCTTTTGATGAACTTGATGAATCGAGTTTTAAAACAAAATTTAAGCATAGTCCGATTAGGCGAGCAGGACTAAAAGCTTTAAAACGAAATTTTAAATTTCTAAAATCATAATGAATCATAATCATCATAATAATCTGTGTTCCTATTGCACTGGTGATATTGATGAAATTATACTGAATTGAATTGTAAATAAAAATATGGAGTGTTTATGTCAGATAATCATAAAAAAGTTATAATCATTGGATCAGGCCCTGCTGGATTTACCGCAGCAATATATGCAGCACGTGCAAATTTGAATCCTTTCGTATTTGAAGGAAATCAACCTGGTGGTCAACTAACCATAACGACCGAAGTCGAAAACTATCCTGGCTTCGAGCATGGCATTATGGGACCGGAATTAATGGATGTAATGCGAAAGCAAGCAAAGCGTTTCGGGGCTGAGTTTGAATACAAGTACATCGATAAAGTTGATCTCAGCAGCAGACCTTTCAAACTAATTTCAGGAAAAGAAACTTATACTGCCGATGCAGTAATCGTTGCAACCGGTGCCTCAGCGAAACTTTTGGGAATTCCATCGGAACAGGAATATATGGGATTTGGAGTTTCGGCATGTGCAACGTGTGATGGATTCTTTTTTAAAGAACAAGAAGTAATTGTCGTTGGCGGCGGGGATTCGGCAATGGAAGAAGCGAATTATCTCACAAAATTTGCATCGAAAGTAACAATCGTACATCGACGTGAGGGATTCCGTGCATCTCAAATTATGTTGGATCGTGCAAAGAAAAATCCAAAGATTGAATTTCGATTAAACGAAGTTGTCGAAGAGATTCTTGGAAAACCTGCCCGCCAAAGTTGGGCTGAAGGGGCAGGCGGGAATGAGAATGGAAGAAAAATGGTTACAGGTGTCAGATTACGAAACGTGAAAACTAACAATATTACTGAAATGAAAATCGATGGAATTTTTATGGCAATCGGACATAAACCAAATACAGAAATTTTCAAAGGTATTCTAGATATGGAGGAATCGGGTTATTTAAAAGTCAAAACCGGCTCAACATATACAAATATTGATGGCATCTTTGCGGCTGGTGATGTTGCAGATAAAACGTACCGTCAAGCAGTAACTGCGGCAGGAATGGGCTGTATGGCGGCAATTGACGCTGAACGATGGCTGGAAGCACAGGCTATGTAAGTCGAAACTCCGTTTCGAGATTCATATTTACTTTTATTGTCGAATCGGAGATTCGACCTACAAATTTGTAAATCGAATCCCCGTTTCGATGTTTTTCGTTTCTTTTAGACGTCGAATCGGAGATTCGACCTACTGTATTATACTAATAATTCAAAATTGCAATAACTCCATTTCCAATCCTCCCATTTTTCACATAAGCCGGCTTTTACAGGATTGTTGAGTACATATTTTATAATCCTTCTTAATTCATTTTGGTCTCTCACAACGTGATCATAACTCTCGTGTTGCCAGAATAGGCCTGAACGATTGAGAGCTTTATTGCATTTACCTGCAGTGTACTTTTTCAAATCCTGTAATATTTTAGTCACTATATAATCCGAAACTCTATTTGGAAATCAACTTCTTCAACTTCTGGTATTGTCGAATCAGAGATTCGATCTACATCTACCCCGTTTCGAGATTCTGCTTTTCCGTCATTTGTCGAATCGGAGATTCGACCTACAATGGGGGTGAAGACCTGGTGGACATGATTTGGCATAATTGTATAGCAAATCAAGTTGTAAGTATTAACATCATAATAGTGGAGTGCATCTTTAACTATTTGTCCAACAGGATCTTCTTTTAACCATTTGGGTCCATAACTTGAATTATCTAAAAGTTTGTCGAATTTACTAAAATATTGCGATTGGTAAGCTTTATATTTTTCTTTACGTACTTTAATATTAATATAACAGGAAATCTCTTTTAAGGCTTTCTCTCTTTCTGCTTTTAATTTCTTTATTACTTCAATTGGCAAAGACCCATCTAATCTGTACGTAACGAAAAAAGTATGTCCCGGCGGTTGATAATGTGGAAGATTGCGTTTGTAATATGTTTTATATCTTTTCAATGATTATAATTTCTCGAAAAAAAATTTTTAGTTACATTTTTGATCAATCAGAATTTGTCTCAAAGGGAGTCTATTTTTTGTTTGAGCATAGTAATGTTTATGTGCATTTATATTTCCTTTATTCGTGAAACTTCGTTTTGAGATTTTGTCGAATCAGAGATTCGACTTACAATTGATACCTTAGCAGTATCATTAGACATAATTGAATAATAAATAAAAATATAGCAAAAATTTCTACATTATTCCTTTTAAACAGTAATCAATAAATAACGTTATAAATGACTTAATATAATTTTAATGAGGATTTCAAAACCAACCTGCAGTATGGTCTGCAAGATTCCAGTCAGCTTGTCCAAGCTGCGGATCAATCAGCGAATATCTAGTCTCAGATTCCCTTATTTTTATCGACATCAATTTTACACAATCTTAATTATCAAAAAACTTATTAAATTTATACAAAACTGAATTCTTTCAAAAGAAATTTGTTTATAGAAATATAGGAAAATGACTTAATTTGTATTGTTGATAGTAAGAGGATTTGTATGAAATTAAAGAAAAACTTTATTTCAATTTGTTTGACAATTTCCATTTTCTTTCTTCAAAATGTTTATGCACAAAAAGATTTAAGTCTTTGGAGTAATTTCGATTTCTTCGTTGGCGAATGGGAGGGATATGAAACAGGCAAAGCCGGTATCGGTAAGGGCGAGAGAACAATCGAGTTTATAATGCAAGGAAAATATTTACATTGGAAGAATAAATCTACTTTTGAACCGCAAGAAAAAAATCCGAAAGGAGAAATTCACGAGGATTGGGCATTCATCAGTTATGATAAGTTCAGAAAAAAATTTGTTATGAGACAATTCCATGTTGAAGGCTTTGTTAATCAATACATTCTAGATAGTCTTTCGAGTGATAAGAAAAAATTGATTTTCTTTTCTGAAGCAATCGAGAATGTTCCATCTGGCTTTATAGCAAAATTAACTTACGAAATAATTAACGAAAATGAATTCAAGGAGTATTTTGAATTATCGCCACCCGGAAAGGAATTGATGCTTTACTCTGAGAATCATTGGAAACGGAAATAAGAAAATGCCGGTGGAATCACTGAGACTAAAATTCAAAGTACTCACACCTTCACGGTGGAAAGATCTCGAAAAATTATTCGGCAAACGAGGTGCTTGCGGAGGATGCTGGTGTATGTGGTGGAAACTTTCAAGAAAAGATTTTGAAAAGCAGAAAGGTATCAAAAACAAAAACGCATTTAAGAAAATTGTTCTTAATAATGAAAAGCCTGGAATTCTTGCGTATTTCAATGACGAGCCTGTTGGATGGTGTGCAATATCTCCACGTGAGAAATATCCTTTTCTCGAAAGTTCACGTGTTCTCAAAAGAATTGATGAACAAAAAGTCTGGTCGGTAGTTTGCTTTTTCGTTGAAAAACCATTTCGAAAAAAAGGAATCACTATCGAATTATTGAAAGCTACGATTGATTATGTAAGAAAATCCGGGGGTAAAATTCTTGAAGGTTATCCCATCGAACCGATAAATGGAAAAACTGCTGATGTTTTCGCTTGGACAGGTATTGCTTCTGCATTTCGAAAAGCAGGATTCAACGAAATTGCACGCCATTCACCAACAAGACCGATTATGAGAAAGTATATTTAATGCGGACTGCGGAGCGATGCACTGAGCTTGTCGAAGTGTGCGGAATGTTGAGCGGAGCGAAATCCCGCTTGAGACGTTGACGAGAGCCCTGGTACCAAGAATCCATGCACAGAAATTGAATCAAATTCAAGGAGAAGAAATATGAAAGGAGACTTTTTGTCCACGTCTCTTGCGGGACGGAATGGAAAGTGAAAATCAAATGCGGAATGCGGAGTTCGGAGTGCGGAATGTAGAATTCGGAATGTCCAAGGAGATAAAATGTGGAGTGCGGAACTCGGAATATCGTAAATTGTCAATCATAAATCGTATTTAAGAAGTACGAAGTACGAATTACGAAGTACGATTAAATTGTATATAAATCGTAAATCTTCTATCGTAAATCGTAATTCGTCAATCGTACGTAAGCTGACGGATCGTAAATGTGATTTTTTCGACTGATAAATTATTTTTATATTTAAATAAAAAGAAAAAGTAGCAATGCAAAAATCAAAAGTCTCAGTATTAAGAACTAAACCGGAATCCGTTTAACAAAATTATGAACGATTGCTGAAATTAGCAGAGTTCGAAAATTTTTAAGATAAATCGGCAACAACAATTCTAAAGAATAATATATCCTGGCATTTTCCATTTCCGGGTGCAAATACAACTCCATGGCAGCTGGAAGGAACAATTCTCGCATTAAAGAAATTTGGATTCAACGAGCAAGTTTGTATTCAAAACAAGACCGTCGTTACGGATGCTTTCAAGGGTGAGGACTTAAACAAGTACGTCCCGATTTTCAAGAGGTATAACATTCCCGTCCTCTTCAATTTCAAAGATGAGGATATGAAATGGATTCGTTTTGAGCCAGAAGGCAAGATGCTCGTTTTGAATCATATTTATCCTGAGGGAATTACGATACCGGATTATTTTCTTGGCAAAAACATCATTCATCTCCCAACTGTAAAATGTCACATTTACACAACTACTACCGGTGCAATGAAAAATGCTTTTGGCGGTTTATTAAATACGAAAAGACATTACACTCACTCATGGATTCATAAAACTTTGGTCGATCTTCTGCAAATTCAAAAAGAAATTCATTCGGGAATATTTGCCGTGATGGACGGGACAACTGCGGGCAATGGACGCAGATCACTTCGCTCCGCTCGTGATGACGACTCGAGAGTCATTGAGTAGTCCGAAGCCATTCGGACGTATCGAAATGAGGGTGCGAGTCTTATCTCGCTTACACTGTCGTCTTAGCTTGCAATTCCCTTACAGAAGCAGTAGCGGTTGTCCCGGTATATTGTTTAAATGCGAGGTTAAAAGTTCCGCGATTATGAAAGCCGACTTTAGCGGCAATTCCTTCGAGGGTGTATTTTTTTTTCTCTTCGGGATTCGACAGCATTAATATCGCGCGCTTGATCCTTAAATTATTTATGTATGCGTTGAAGTGGAGATTATAGGTTTGGTTGATCGCTTTAGACAAAAAAGATCTATTTACATTAAGCCGATCGGCAAGAATATCCAATGTGATATCCTTTTCCGTGTAATAATGTCTTAAATTCATCTCCTCTTCCAGAAATGCGATAAACCATTTTATCTTCAATAATTCTGATTCACTGACGGCGGAATTAGATAATTCTGGGCTCTGCTCCGGTTTATTATTTTCATCGGCTTCTGCAGGCTGTGCGCTGTTTTCTGCCTCCTTCTGAACTTCTTTTAACTCTATATTTTTGCCGTCCAAACTTCGCTGCACTTTTTTTAATCTAATATAGAATATGAAAATAGTTAATGCCGAAATAGCCAGCAGTAAGATTGCCGCTAACATAAACTTTTGCCGCGCTTCTATTTCGGATAACATATTTTTATTTTTATTAAGCAGGTCATCAGAAATAAACTGCAGACCCGCATATAATTTCTTTTTCGATTGAAGAGAATCCTGTATCTGCTTATGAATAACTTCCGCTTTCCATGCGTTTCTGTAGTCATCTTTTTTACTGTACGCTAAAGCGGTGTGCCCGCTGATTTTTTCCGCAAGCTCGATACTGCCGAAAAGTTCATTCGTCTCTTCTGCCTTTTTAAAATAGTACAAGGAAGAATCAAACTCAGATTGATAATAATGAAACTCCCCTTTGGTAAAGAATAATGGAGTCATGTTTTGGGGGCGTAGGCGCCTCGATTCTAAAGTAAATCCTCTATTCAAACATGCTTCTGCGTTTTTATAGTCGCGTTTTAAAATATATAAAGAAGCAAGGCTTACATAAGAGTAGACCATTCTTATGGTGTCTGAAACATTAAAAGCATCTTTGTTGGAGGCGATAAGTTCTTGTAATGCATCATCGAAATAAAAGATTGCCTTGTCGTAATTTTTTCTTGCCTTTTCAATTAATCCGAGATTATTCGTCATCACAAACTTACGCCAGTTAAACCATTGGAACGGATGTCCTTTTATTCGCATAACCTCCTTAAAGTATATTTCCGCTCTGTCGTACAATTCCGCCGAAAAAAACAGGTTTCCAATCTGATGAATTACCGCCGCCTCCCTTTCCGAAGTATTATTTTCTTTATAAAGTTCTCTGGCTTGAAGAATGCAGATGGCTGCCGAATCATACTGCATATTTTGATAGTAATAATTACTAAGACCGCTCATGGCGTCTGCCATCAGCATCTTATCGCCAAAATCGGATGCAAGCTTATACCCGGTGATATAATTGTTCCTCTGTGATATGCTTCGCGCAAATCCCGCATAAAAGAGAAACGTGCGGATGTAGTAATATTGGTCGTTCATTTTTTTGGTAACTTTCAGCAATCTTTCGGTCTCCCCTCTGGATATCGTAGTGTCGCTGTCAAATAAGCCAAGAATTATTTTTTCGAAAATCTCCTTCTGTTCCGAAACCGGGGCTGCCTGGAATTTTTTAAGGAGGTTTTCATATTGAGATTGGCAAAAAGATGCGGAAGTTATCAGAAAAAATAGAGGAAAAAATAAAATTATTTCTCTTAACAATATCATGCGGGATGTTTTCATTAATGTACTTACATTCATTACAAAATTAGGAATATTCTGGTGTCGAAATCAATATGGTTTCTTTAAGATCAGGGTTTTTCCCTTAAGCTATGGCAGATAAAAATCCCCCCATTTATGCGCCAAATAACCAGATGATCGCCCGGCGTCTGTATGAATCACTAATGCGCCTATCAATTATTCATCCTGAATAGAGGCGATGTACGAATATATAATTCAGTACAAATTTGTGTAGCGTTTTGAGACTTGCGAAGTTTCGTTTTTCGCTCATATTCCTTGTTTTTTGTCTCATATAAAGAACCTCCCGGCTAAAACGGAAAATGTTGATTAAAAGTATAAATCCACTCAACAAAAGTACAAATCTAGACAACAGAACAATTATAATTGTTTTGAAAATAGTAATTAAACTGAATGAACGCTATCATCAATAAAATAAAGAGCCTCTTCTCTGCCGAAAATATCAGAGAATATTCAACTTTAGAAAATGCTTTATTGATTATCTATCTGATCGTTCTATTCGTTTTTATTATTTACATTATTGGATTGCCCGGCTGAACATAAATAAGAGGCGCAGCGGGTTTAATTATACTGCTGCGGATAAAATATTTTAATTGATTGAAATCTTAACGTCTTATTTTCAAAATTAATTAAAAGAACGCGCTATGAAAAATTGTATAGTATTTTTCATCTCAATTTTATCTTTACAGGTTTCATTATACGCCCAAACATCTACACCCGATCCTTATATGTGGGTAACTAATGGAGCTGTTTATGCTATTGCAGTAGACGGAGATTACACTTATATAGGAGGAAATTTTACTTATGTCGTACCTAACACTGGCTATGGAGCAAAACTAACAACAACAGACCATTCACCAAATCTAAATTTCCCAAAGGTAGATAATATAATTTATACTTCAATTCCGGATGGCAGTGGTGGATGGTATATTGGCGGAAATTTTACAAAAGTTGGTTCTTACACAAGAAATAGACTTGCCCATATAAATTCAGATGGAAGTGTGGATGCAACATGGAATCCTAATGCAAATAGTACAGTCTGGACAATCGCTATCAGCGGCAGTGATATTTATGCGGGGGGATATTTTACATCAATTGGAGGAGAGTCGAGAAACTATATTGCAAAATTAAACAACACAAATGGAAATGCAGATGGAACATGGAATCCTAATGCAAATAGTGCAGTCAATACAATCGCTATCAGCGGCAGTGATATTTATACTGGAGGACAGTTTACAACAATTGGAGGACAGTCGAGAAACTACATTGCAAAATTAAACAACACAAATGGAAATGCAGATGCAACATGGAATCCTAATGCAAATAGTACAGTCTGGACAATCGCTATCAGCGGCAGTGATATCTATGCGGGGGGATATTTTACATCAATTGGAGGACAAACGAGAATTAGAATTGCAAAATTAAACAACACAAATGGAAGTGCAGATGGCACATGGAATCCTAATACGAATAGTGCAGTCTGGACAATCGCAATCAGCGGCAGTGAGATTTATGCGGGGGGGGAATTTACAACAATTGGAGGAGAGTCGAGAAATAGAATTGCAAAATTAAACAACACAAATGGAAATGCAGATGGCACATGGAATCCTAATGCGAATAGTGCAGTCTGGACAATCGCTATCAGCGGCAGTGATATTTATGCGGGGGGATATTTTACATCAATTGGAGGACAAACTAGAAACAACATTGCCAAATTAAACAACACAACTGGAACTGCAAATGTCACATGGAATCCTAATGCGAATAGTGCAGTCTGGACAATCGCTATCAGCGGCAGTGATATCTATGCGGGGGGATATTTTACAACAATTGGAGGACAGACGAGAAACTACATTGCCAAATTAAACAACACAAATGGAAATGCAGATGGAACATGGAACCCTAATGCGAATAATTCAGTCTGGACAATCGCGATCAGCGGCAGTGATATCTATGCGGGGGGGGATTTTACAACAATTGGAGGACAGACGAGAAACTACCTTGCTAAATTAAACAACACAAATGGAAATGCAGATGGGACATGGAATCCTAATGCGAATAATTCAGTCTATGCAATAGCAATCAGCGGCAGTGATATTTATGCGGGGGGTACTTTTACAACAATTGGAGGACAGCCAAGAAACTACATTGCCAAATTAAACAACACAAATGGAAATGCAGATGAAACCTGGAATCCAAATGCAAATGATTGGGTCTTTACAATCGCTATCAGCGGCAGTGATATTTATACTGGAGGACAGTTTACAACAATTGGAATAGATACGAGAAACCACATTGCCAAATTAAACAACACAAATGGAAATGCAGATGGAACATGGAATCCAAATGCAAATAGTATAGTCTATACAATCGCTATAAGTGGTAGTGATATCTATGCGGGGGGATTGTTTATAACAATTGGAGGAC
Source organism: Ignavibacteria bacterium (assembly GCA_016873845.1). Lineage (NCBI taxonomy): Bacteria > Pseudomonadati > Ignavibacteriota > Ignavibacteria > Ignavibacteria bacterium. The sequence continues at coordinate 13,021 of VGVX01000036.1, read as the reverse complement.
AGTCGAGAAATAAAATTGCCAAATTAAACAACGCAAATGGAAATGCAGATGGCACATGGAATCCTAATGCGAATAGTTTTGTAGTCTATGCAGTCAGGACAATCGCAATCGGCGGTAGTGATATTTATGTAGGGGGATTTTTTACAACAATTGGAGGACAAACTAGAAACAGCATTGCCAAATTAAACGACACAAATGGAAATGCAGATGGAACCTGGAATCCTAATGCAGATAATACAGTCTATACAATCGCTATCAGCGGGAGTGATATTTATGCTGGAGGAAATTTTACAACAATTGGAGGTAATTTGCAGCCATACTTTGCTCTTTTTACAACAAGGGCCCTGCCGGTAGAGTTGGTAAATTTTAAAGCTATCTTTATTAAGGATAATGTTCAGCTAAAATGGCAAACGGCAACAGAAATACAGAATTATGGGTGGGAAGTTGAAAGAAGCAAATCAGAAGTGAGAAGTCAGAAGCCAGTAGATAGAGGATGGGAGAAGATAGGATTTGTAAGTGGAAGTGGAAACAGTAATTCACCAAAAGAATATTCATACATAGATAAGACTGTATTGTATGGAGAATATTCATACAGACTAAAACAAATCGATTTGGATGGAAGCTACGATTACAGCGATGCTGTAAAAATATCGATAGGAAGAAAACCGGAAGTATTATCAGTAAAGAATTTCCCAAATCCGTTTAATCCGGAAACAAACATAAGGTATGAACTGCCAAATCTTTCAAGAGTAAATCTATCGGTATATAATTTACTTGGAGAAAAAGTTGCAACACTCGTGGATGAGTTAAAGGAAGAAGGAATATATCAAGAAACGTTTAGCGGAAAGAATCTTCCAAGCGGATTATACTTTACAGTATTGCAGTCAGATGGAGTCCGTCTCATAAAGAAAATGCTTCTTGTAAAATAATATTGAAATTAATAAGAGCTGATTAACTTCAGCTCTTTCCATTTTATACCTTTCAATTCGCTGTAAGCAAACAGACCATTTAATTTAATTGGATTATGGAATTTTTCATTTTTATGATTCATTAGTCAATTCAAGTCACCATTAGTTCTAAGATTGCTTGTTAAATCAAATTCAGAGTAAAAGCAACAGAGTAATATTTATTGATCTTATGAGATTCGTTGCAATCTTCAGTATGATTCAAGGTCACTCTGTTGATGTCTTTCTTGATTTCCATTTGAAAATGCCTCATTCAGTAGGATTTGGTTCGTGGCTCTTCTTTCGCGGGTTAACTGCACCATTCTTTTTATTTTGTTCAGGTTTTATTTACGGATTGAGATTTTCACGCGCCGAGACTGATGATAAATTCAAACAAATTTCAATTAAGACAATAAAGCGGGCAATACTTTTAATTTTCATCGGTTACTTGATGAAGTCGCCAACTTCAGTCCATTTCATTTAGGACATATAAACGATGCATTGCTTCAGTTATTTCTTGCAATAGATATTTTACAATTAATTGGAATATGTCTTTTTATCCTTTTAATAATTGAATCGATTGCTCGCAGATTTAATATTAATAATACTGAGGTATTAGTTTTAACTGCACTATCATTTACTGTGTTGAATCCGATTGTTTCTATGATTAGCTGGGAATCATTCTTTCCTCTATTAATTTCATCATGGATTTCTACTAAAACAGGTTCTTTGTTTCCGCTTTTTCCGTGGGGAGCTTATTTATTATTAGGTTCAGCAATTGGAATTCTATTAGCAAAAACTCGAATTGCAAGGGAATCCTTTGAAGCTTAAACATTTTTGTTTCCAAAAAACTTGTTATTTTGTCTACCAAAATTAAATAATTTTTAACTTTTTATCTCAAGCGGTCAACTTAGGTTAATAATTGTCTATTATAATATTGGCTTGCAGCAAGTCAGTGCTTTTTTTAGATTTGAATTGAAAATTAAATGTGTAATTGATATCAGAAAGAAAGAATGACCAAATCAAAAGTTGCAGTGCTTAAGACAAAACCTGAAACAATACTTCATGATTATGAGCGATTATTAGAATTAGCCGGGATAGAAAATCATCTCTCAAAATCTTCGTCTACAATCTTAAAAGATAATATATCCTGGCATTTTCCATTTCCGGGTGCAAATACAACTCCATGGCAGCTGGAAGGAACAATTCTCGCATTAAAGAAATTTGGATTCAACGATCAAGTTTGTGTTCAAAATAAAACCGTAGTTACTGATGCTTTTAAGGGTGAAGATTTAAACAAGTACGTTCCAATTTTTAAGAAATATAATATTCCAGTTCTCTTCAATTTCAAAGATGAGGATATGAAATGGATCCCTTATAAACCTAAAGGAGAAATGCTTGTACTAAATCATATTTATCCGGAAGGCATTACTATCCCGGATTATTTTCTGGGGAAAAATATAGTTCATCTTCCGACAGTGAAATGTCACATTTACACAACAACCACCGGTGCAATGAAAAATGCTTTTGGCGGTTTATTAAATACGAAAAGACATTACACTCACTCATGGATTCATAAAACTTTGGTCGATCTTCTGCAAATTCAAAAAGAAATTCATTCGGGAATATTTGCCGTGATGGACGGGACAACTGCGGGCAATGGACCTGGACCGCGAACAATGTTTCCTGTTATAAAAAATATCATACTTGCGAGTGCAGATCAGGTCGCAATTGATTCAGTCGCTGCAAAAATGATGGGATTCGATCCTTTAACAATCGAGTATATAAAAATTGCTCATGACAGAAAGCTCGGAGTGGGTGATCCACGAGATATCGAAATTGTCGGTGAAGATATTTCAAATGAGAACTGGAAATTTCAGGTCGGCGATAATCTCGCTAGCCGTGCCGGCGATTTGTTGTGGTTCAGTCCATTGAAAGTTATTCAAAACTTTTTCTTTCGAACACCGCTCGTAAATCTATTCATATTTGGTTCTGAAGCTTATCACGATTATTACCGCTGGCCCATAAAGGACAAAAGAGTGTTTCAAAATTGGCTAAAAACGACCGAATGGGGAAAACTTTTCAAACAGTACGAAGGCGGGGAATAGCAAACTATTTTTTCAGAGCTAACTTAAATACTTGAATTTATTTTTAAGACTGTGAATTCTTAGTGCCATAGTGTCTTTGTGGCAGTTTCGAAATCGTTATCAACGAATTTCAGACTATTGCCGCTAAGACACAAAGACACCAACTAAAACGAAATTAAATATTTTTAACAGATCACACTTGTTTTTTTGATTCTGCTTTTTCTTCTTCTTTCTTTTCAATGCCGAAGTAAATTATCAATCCAAGTCCTACACAAACAATAATTGGAATTGCCATAAATTCATCTCTTTGATAAGTCTGTTCAAATATTGAACCGAAGAATATTCCAATTCCAACAGATAATGTAACAATTCCCCATCTCAAGTAGCGTAATTTTTGCCTGACGGTTGGCGGTTTGCTCGATTCTTCGAAAAGGAATTTTAAACCTTCGTTGAGCATATCTTTTTCTATCAATGACTGTTGAATTCTATGTTTTGTGTAGAGTGGATACAATACGACTATTCCGACCATGAGAATAACTGCGAATGGGATAAGTAAAGCTAAAATTCCTTCCATTTTCTTGTTCCTTTCTTTTTGTTATTTAGACTCCTAATTGCTAAATAGGGTTACATAATTTTTAGAAAAAAATTAAATTGGATTGTAACATTTTCGAGTCTGTTTGAGTCAAAAGATCGATGCAAAACTATATAAAGAAAGATGAAGATATAGTCAGAAGAATTTTGCAAGGGAATGATTCCGAGTACAGCATTTTGATTGACCGTTATAAAGATAAAGGATTTACGCTTGCCTACAGAATCATTAAAGATCAATTCGAGGCAGAGGATATTCTTCAAGAAGCATTTATTAAAACGTATAATTCTCTTGGGCAATTTAAGTTTGAATCAAAGTTTTCCACTTGGTTCTATAGAATTGTTTATAACACGGCTTTAACATTCATCCGAAGCAAACGCCAAAATCTTAACGATGATAGCACAATAATTGAAGAAATGGAGAGTAATGTTTCTGAATATAAAAACATAGAATCACGTGACTTGAATGTTTTTCTTGGTAAAATTATTCTTAAGCTGCCAGAAAAATATTCCACTATAATCACACTGTTTTATATAAATGAACTCAGCTATGAGGAGATAAGCGATTTAACAGGGAATTCACTTTCATCAGTTAAAGTCGATCTATTTAGAGCAAGGAAGCTCTTGAGGGATATTGTACTAAAAAATAATTATGTTAAGGAGTTGATATGAAACACTTAAACGAATATGAATTATGGAATTATTTGGAAGATAAACTCTCGAATGAAGAACTTGAAAATATTCGTCAGCATTTGAGCGATTGTGAAGCATGCACTCACATGTTGAAATTAAATGGTGCGGTTCTGCGAGAAATGATGGAAAGTAAATCGCCTCAATTGACTTCTAATTTTACCCACAGAGTTTTAGCAGAATTAAATCTCCTGCATAAGAAAAGAAGAGTTTTCAGTTTTGTTAATTTTCCTTTTATACTTTTTACAGTATTTTCGATTTTTACTTTGTCGACAATAATAATTTATTACCTTCAGTCACCACAAAATTTAAGCGGGACATATTCTTTTGATGTCTTCCTCAAAGAAATTATAAATACATGGGAAACCAGCGTTAAAAACTCAATGGTTATCGTTAAGTTTTTGAGTGATCCTACCTATCTATACTTGTTTGGGAGTATAATTCTACTTGGAATTCTTGAGTTTATTCTTTCAAGAATCAGTTATAAAAGAGATTGATGCCTTAAAAAATTTATAAACCGGAACTAAGTGTAAGAAGTTTTTGTAAGCTTCCTTTTTCACCGAGTGCAAATAATTTATCTTTACTTTCTATAACTGTCGAAGAAATTGGATTAAAAATTATTTTTCCATCTTTCTTGTAGATTGACACGATAATTATGTTCAATTCTTTTCTAATGGGAAGTTCGGCGAGCGACTTTCCGACTAAGGAAGATTTTTCAGATACTTGCATCTCTTCGATTTTTAAATCGATCTCCCGCTCTCTCGATACTATATCATAAATTCAACTACACCTGGTCGTAATAGCAATTCTGCCATTCTCGTTCCGCCTATTTCGTATGGCTTTACAACACGATTAGCACCTGCTTTTATTAACTTTGATTCAGTTTCTTCCTCAACCGCGCGTGCAACTACATAAATATTTGGATTTAAAACTTTTGCTGAAAGAGTTGCGAGAACATTTTCAGCGTCGTTAACTAAAACCGCGACGAGTCCTTTCGCTCTCTGCACACCTGCCGTTTGAAGATCTTGATCGTGTGTTGCATCTCCGTTTACGAATAAATATCCCAATTCAATCAGCTTGTCAATTTTTTCTTGATCATTTTCGATCACAACGAATTTGGCATTCTCTTCAACAAGTTCATCGCAGATATATCTTCCCATCTTGCCGCCAATATAAGCAAGCGAACCGAATCCCAGTACGATAATCAATATCGTAAAAGCTCGACCGAAATCGGATAGTGGATTTACTTCTCTAAAACCAGTTGTCGTAATCGTGATGATTGTCATAAATAATGAATCAAAGAAACTCCAATTTTCGATGATCATATATCCAATCGAACCAAATAGGATTGTCGATACAAGTATCGAAAGTCCAACTTTAATTTGTCGAGCAGTTTTACTGTACATATAGCAATCTTTATTCTATTGGAAATATTTTAAGATTTAATTGAGAAAATTCAAAAAACATTTTAAGAGAATTTGAACCCCTCATAAAAATTTCTTACTTTATAACAAATTAATGAACTGAAGCATCCAAAAATTCAATTAAGAGGAGTATTATGGCTCAAAACAAAAAACTCGTGCAGTGGGTAGATGAAATGGCGGCACTATGCAAGCCAGAAAAAATTCATTGGTGCGATGGCTCTGATGAAGAATTTAATCAAATGATTCAACTGCTTATCAAGGCAGGTACAGGAATTAAGTTAAACGATGCCAAACGGCCAAACAGCTATCTTTTCCGTTCCGATCCAAAAGATGTTGCAAGAGTTGAAGATCGCACATATATCTGTTCAAAAAGAAAAGAAGATGCAGGACCGACCAACAATTGGATGGCTCCCGACGAAATGAAAAAAACTTTAAATGGTCTCTTTTCTGGTTCAATGGTCGGTCGAACCATGTACGTTATTCCATTTTCGATGGGCCCGCTTGGTTCAAAAATTTCGCAGATTGGAATTCAGCTGACCGATTCACCTTATGTTGTGATCAATATGAAGATCATGACCCGAATGGGAAAAGCAGTTCTTGATGTGCTCAAAGATGGTGCTTTTGTGCCATGCTTACATTCTGTGGGTTATCCACTTGATGGCGGAAAAAGTGATGTTTCCTGGCCGTGCAACGAGACAAAATATATTGTCCATTTCCCGGAAGAAAGATCTATTTGGTCTTACGGAAGCGGCTATGGCGGAAATGCACTCCTCGGAAAAAAATGTTTCTCATTGAGAATTGCTTCCGTAATGGCGAGAGAAGAAGGATGGCTTGCTGAACACATGCTTATCGTTGGGATCACTTCACCCGAAGGAAAGAAGATGTACTTTGCAGCAGCGTTTCCATCTGCTTGCGGTAAGACGAATCTTGCGATGTTAAAACCTTCTCTGCCTGGTTGGAAAGTTGAATGTGTCGGCGATGATATTTCTTGGATGAAATTTGGACCTGATGGAAGACTTTATGCAATCAATCCGGAATTTGGTTTCTTCGGAGTAGCACCAGGAACTTCTATGGATTCTAATCCCAACGCGCTCTTGTCTTTAAATTCAAATTCACTTTTCACTAATACTGCTTTAACCGATGATGGAGATATTTGGTGGGAAGGAATGACGGAAGATAAACCTGCTCATCTAATCGATTGGAAAGGAAAAGATTGGTCACCGGATAAAGATTATCCATCGTCCCACCCAAATTCAAGATTTACTGCGCCTGCAATGCAATGTCCGGTTATGGATGCTGACTGGGAAAATCCAATAGGGGTTCCGATTTCAGCAATAATCTTTGGTGGACGAAGAGCTTCGTTCATTCCGCTCGTTTACGAAGCATTCAATTGGCAGCACGGAACATTTATGGGTTCTACTGTTTCAAGCGAGACGACTGCAGCCGCCGCGCATCAGGTTGGACAATTGCGTAACGATCCATTTGCAATGCTTCCATTCTGCGGTTATAATATGGGAGATTACTTTGCACATTGGTTGAAAATTGGAAAGAGTGCATCCGCAGATAAACTTCCGAAAATTTATAATGTCAATTGGTTCAGAAAAAGCCCCGAAGGTAAATTCCTCTGGCCAGGTTACGGTGAAAACATGCGCGTCCTAAAATGGATTTTCGAGAGAATTGAGGGGAAGAAGAACTATGTGGAATCTCCGCTCGGAAATATTCCAGCTAAAGGTGCGATTGATGTTACTGGTCTTGATATAACTGAAAATACACTTGAAGAACTCTTTAAGATAGATAAAGATGCTGGTTCAAAAGAAGTTGAACGTGTTCGCGAATATTACAAAATATTTGGCGAAACACTTCCCAAAGAACTCAATGACGAGTTGAATGATTTAGAGAAAAGATTCAAGTGAATTAACAAGAAATAATTTTCAAAGTCTTGGAATCTGTTCAATGCCGCTTCACAAAGCGGCATTTTTTTTATGTGAAATTTATTCTCCACTTAAAGAATACCTTTGATCATTTACTGCTGTCACCGACCGGTCGGTGACAGCAATTAAATAATAGTAATTATGTTTACTTGGAAAGACTATGAAATTGAATCAGAAAAAAGTTTATCGAGAACTTCTTTTATTTTATTAAAATAATCGGGATTCACTACACTAAATTTCTTTAGAATTTGCTTTTTATCAATTGTAAAAGTTTATGCACTTTTACTATTGAACTTTCTGGAAGGACTCCAACTTCCAAGTTTTCGTTTAACAAAGGGATAGAATATTCATCTTTAAAAATATTCGATGTTATTACGCAGACAACAGCATCGTCGAATTGTTGATTGTATTGATTGTTAGAGATTATGAGAACTGGTCTTTTCTTGGTACTGCTTAAATCAGAATAAGGGAATGGAACAAGAACAATTTCTCGCTGATTATACTTCATCCCAGCTGCTTTTATTTTCCGCCCAACTTCGATTTATAGATGCTTCTTTGAGATCTTCGGTATAATCTCCTAAATATAATCCATATTTTTCCTGATAAAGTAGATCAACTAATTTATTTACCTTTTCGACTAACTGAGAATCTTTAAGCAATTTAAGCTTCTCTTTCATCTCTTCGTATTCAGAATATGGTAATTGGATTGTATCCATAATATTGTTCCTTTTCTAGTAATTAAAATAGGGAATGAAAAATTAGAATTCAAGACTAGTGAAATCATTAAGCCTCAGAGTGTCAATGGATTGTTTGAGGCAAGCTCCACAATTCTGTGAACCAAATATCATTTCAAAAAATTTCCTTAAATCTTCTAATTAGCTTAAATTGTAGATGACGAAATGTATAGTAATGAAATAAAAACATTAGATTTCAAATGCGGATACGCATCTATTCTTGGCATCCCAAATGTCGGTAAATCGACATTGATGAACTCCATTTTAAAAACTAAACTCTCAATAACTACATCAAAACCGCAAACGACAAGGAAAAAAATCCTTGGAATTTATTCCGATGAAGACTCGCAGATTATCTTTCTCGACACTCCAGGCATAGTCGAACCGAAATACCTTCTTCAAAAAAAAATGGTTGAGTCAATTGACTCAGCACTTAAAGAAGCCGATATCATCATTTCAGTAGTTGATACCAATAAAAAAACCCTTTCAAATTTTGATGAGACGATAATTCCATTACTAAAGTCTGCTAATAAATCTCAAGTTAAATTTCTTGTTATCAACAAAATCGACCTTATTAAAAAAGAAGAGCTTCTTCAAATAATTGATATGCTAAACAAAAAATTTCAATTTGATGAGATCATTCCCGTTTCTGCTCTTACAGGATTTAACGTTAGTGAATTAACCGCAACGATTAAAAAATATCTTCCAGTACATGAACCGTTCTATCCAACAGATATCTTGAGCCAAGAGCCGGAGCGGTTTTTTATAAGCGAAATTATCCGCGAAAAAGTATTTGAATTTTACCGTGATGAAATACCATATTCAACAGAAGTTATTATCGCGGAATATAAAGAGAGAGAAAATTCGAAAGATTACATCAGTGCCGAGATAATCATCGAGAGGGAATCGCAGAAGAAAATTATAATCGGGAAAGGCGGGGAAGCACTTAAAAAAGTTGGGCTGCGTGCGAGAAAAGATATTGAAAAGTTTCTTGGTAGAGAGGTCTTTCTAGAACTAAGAGTAAAAGTCCGCGAAGATTGGAGGAACGATCCACGCATGATGAAAGATTTCGGTTATTGATGGGACTTTATATCAACTTACTGACCATATATGAAATATAAAGCTGAGTTTATCTTATTTATAATTACTGTTATTTGGGCAGGAACATTTGTTATTATCAAACCGGTTCTTGAATTAATTTCACCAATGGTTTTTGTCTCCATTAGGTTCATTCTCGCTGCAATTATTTTATTTTTTATTTATAGAAAAAGAGTATTTAACATTCCCATGCCAACAGTAAAAATGGGCTCGGTTCTTGGTTTTTTTTTATTTGCGGGATTTACAGTACAAACTATCGGACTCAAGTACACTTCAGCGACGAAATCGGCATTAATCACTGGCACTTTCGTAGTATTCACCCCGATCCTTCAATTATTTGTTGAAAGAAAACCTCCCAAAATAGGAAGTGTGATTGGAGTTGTACTAGTTTTCCTTGGATTGCTATCACTTTCTTCAACAGAGGGATCTCTTTATAAATTTCTTCTTTCGATCGGAAGAGATTTCAATATTGGTGATTTTCTTACGTTGATCTGTGCACTTTACTTTGCGGGTTACATAGTATATCTCGATATGATTTCAAACAAAACTGAATACCGTGATTTAGTTTGGGTTCAAATTTTATTTACTGCAATTGGTGCAGTAATCAGCATGACAATTTTTCACTGGACGAAAATTGAATCAGTTGTTTTTAATCTTAATTCTCAGGTAATTTGGACGATTTTGTATACAACGATTTTTGCAACCATCATTACAACATTTTTACAGACACGTTATCAGAGATTGACTACTCCAACCCGCGCTGCTATAATCTTCACCTGTGAACCATTGATAGCTTCGATTTTAGCCTACTTAATTTTAAGTGAAACAATTGGTATCTTTGGCATTATCGGAGGAGCTTTGATAATCTTCGGAGTTCTAATCTCTGAGATTTTTGACGATTTAATTGCAAAAATGAAATCAGGCTGAAACATAGTTTAGGATTTCTATGAAAACATTTTTCACATTTATAGCGCTTGCGTCATTGATTCTGACAAGTTGCAAATCTGAAACTCCGCCAAGTGTGGAAGTAGAAAAAGAAGAGGTGCGTAATTTCTTATCGTATTGGACTAATTTTATAAATTCCCGTTCACTCGAAAAATTTGACGAATTTTGGATTGAAAGTAATGAAGCTTCACTTATTGTTCCGGAACAGAAAAATGCCGTCACCTCTTATGAAAACATTTTAAATTATTATTCAGAAAAAATTTCTGAATTCGATTCGCTTGAGTATAACATATGGGAACCGATTATCTGGATCTCACCAACAAAGAGCGAGGCACAAGTTATTTTCTCGGCAAAGAAAAAAATTATATTTAAAAATGGATTCATTGTGGATTTTGCACCAATTCGTTCTTCGGCTTTACTTCTTAAGTTTGGAGGGGAGTGGAAACTATTGAACCTTCATGAATCAACCCAAGCGAGATGAGAGCAGTTATTATAGTTTCGGGATTGGTCCAAGGTGTCGGTTATAGATATTTTATTTATAGACACGCTGTGCAGCTTGGTTTGGTGGGATATACAAAAAATCTTATCGATGGGTCGGTAGAAATTGTTGTTGAAGGTGAGAAAGGTTCCATTAATGCATTAATTCAGGAGGCAAAAGTTGGACCCCGTTCAGCTCACGTTAAAGATTTGAAAATTTCTTGGGAAGATTCAACAAATGAATTTCATGAATTTAAAATAACAGGCTGGTAAATGATTAAAATCGGTTTTGGATATGATGTCCATAAATTCGTCTCTGGCAGAAAATTATTTTTGGGAGGAATTGAAATCCCATCTTCAAAGGGATTGGAGGGACATTCAGATGCAGATGTCCTTCTGCATGCAATTTGCGATGCATTGCTTGGAGCAGCGGCGTTGGGAGATATTGGTAAACATTTTCCGAATACCGATCCAAAGTTTAAAAATATTGAAAGTACAAAATTGCTCAAAAATGTATGCGAGCTATTAAAAAACAAGAATTACCGCATCAATAATATTGATTCCACAGTCTGTTTTGAAGAACCAAAACTACTTCCTCATATTGAAACTATGAGAGAAAATATTTCATCTATAATTGGAATAAATAAATCTTGTGTTTCAATCAAAGCTACGACAAACGAAAAGCTTGGCTTTATCGGACGTAAAGAAGGTGGAGCTGCATTCGCTGTTGCACTAATAGAAGAAATCACTCTATGATAGACGAAATTGTTGCTTTTGCATCGACAATAAATCCAATTTGGTTGTATTTGCTAGTTTTCTTCATCGCATACATTGAAAACCTTTTTCCACCATTTCCAAGTGACGTTATTGTAGCATTTGCTGGTTCTGTTTCTGCAATTGGTCCGGCATCCTTGCCGTTGTTGTTGATCATGGCAGTCGGCGGCAGTACTATTGGTTTTATTACGATGTACTATATTGGAAAATTCGCAGGGAACAAAATTTTAGAAACAGGGAAAATAAAATTCATTTCAGTAAAAGCTGTGTTCACTGTTGAGAAGTGGTTCCAAAAGTATGGATATCGGTTAATTATTGTAAATCGATTTCTCGCTGGAACAAGAGCAATAATATCATTCTTTGCCGGCATGAGCGAGCTCGACTTGAAGAAGACTATAATTCTTTCTGCTGCGAGTGCTTTAATATGGAACATGATCTTAATCTATCTTGGATACGCAGTTGGGCACAACATCGACCGCATCGGAGAGTATCTCGCAGCTTACAATAAATTTGTATTAAGTATTCTTGCCGGAGTTGTGATTCTTTTCATTGCAAGATATATTTACAAAAAATTTCGTAATAAATGAATCAAACTAATTTTATTTGGTAATTGGAGCACATATTTGAAAAAACATTCTGAGTTGATTAAAAACTTGGTATTATCAATTTCGTTCGGACTTTTGTTATGGTTCGCATTTCCCCCATTCCGAACGGGATTCTTTGCTTATTTTGCACTTGTTCCACTCCTTATTCTTTTAGATAGACTGAAAAATTATTACCAAGTTTTACGATACTCATATCTTGGATTAGTGATTTTCCATGCGCTGACAATTTATTGGATCGGCGGCTGGTCTGCAAAGACGGACGTATTTATGGAACTCGGCTCAATTGCACTCATACTAATTCATCCAATTTTTTATTGGGTGCCAATCTCGATTTATTTTTTCATAAAAAAATATTTTAGTGGGAAAGCTGCTTTATTTTTCTTCCCATTTTTGTGGAACGCAATCGAGTATTCCCGTTCTGTCGAAGAAACTGCTTTTCCCTGGCTCACACTTGGAAATACACAGTCTTATTACCTTCCCCTAATTCAAATTACATCGTTCATCGGTGTTTATGGCCTATCATTTCTAATAGTAGTATTTAACGTATTAATTTTTATTGCTTATAAAAATTATCGATACATGAGCTTGAGGTTTGCACTGAACAAGATTGCTATTGTTGTAATTATTTTATTGATACTTTTCATTTATGGTAAGATTGTAATTAACGATGTTGATCCGCCAGGCAAACAATTGCGGATCGCAATGATCCAGCCCGATTTTGATC